>JAFGWQ010000152.1 GCA_016937075.1 Campylobacterales bacterium
AGGAGAAAAGATGAATAGATTTATACAAGACACACAAAAGATTTATGACGAGTTAACCGCTAGACAAGATAAGCTTAATAGTTATTTCAAATTGACCCATGAGCCGCACAATGAAGCCGACAAGGCAGTTGAAGAATTTTTGAGTTTTATCGGTGTTGAGCGAAACTTGGATAGCACTATGGCCGCACTTACCCGCATAGTCAATTTAAGAGAAGATGCACTAGAGCAAGTATTACAAAAGATGGGATATCACAGTGATGATATCATAACAAAAAAAGAGTTAGCCTATCAGTGGGCAAGCAAGCTTCATACAGCTAGACATGAATCTCTTTTAGTATGGATAGAAGAGCATGGACTTTTGACACCGTTTTATCGCACTCTTTTAAGAGGTGTTCATGAAATTGGGGTTGCTATGAGTGTCTGGCAGAGTGAATGGACGGCTCATATCATCCATACTATCAATCGTGAACTATTAAAACAGTTTAACGGTGACGATAAAGCCGTATTAGCTTATTTGCATGAGTATAGCCTATTGGATAAAGATACTTTCGGTGTAGTAAGTGATAGATGTTATTCTGTTTTAGATAAAGATATAGACGGAAAACATTGTGCCGTTGCTTATAGCGAGGCTTTCAAAGATGAGGTAAATAATGCATCAATTGCGCTATCAAAGCTGATAGGGCAATTGGAAGTTTTAGAAGACGATATTTGGAGCCAAAAAGAGGCTTGGCTACAATATTTTCAAGCTATAAACGAAGCACTTTTGGAACGTAATGTCTCACTGCTCTTATCTAAATGGCAAGAGGTCGATAAAGCTTGGATGGCCATAGTAACTCCACTGCAGGTAGGTCATCCATTGGAGTATTATGAAGATCACTACCGTAAAGCAGTAGCGCTTGAGTGGGATGCAAGGATAATTAATCCAAAGCTTCAGCATGGCTCAAAAACGCGTGAAAATATTATAGGATTTACAAAAGAATTAGCCGGCAAGATCGGCGGCAATGCCGAACAAACGGCTGCAAACAATGTCTTGCAGGTTTCAAAAACACAACTTTATATAGGTCAGCCGATGCTTTATTATGCAGCTGAGTTCAATGGACTGTTTTCTGCTCAAGTAGTTCCTAATGATAAAATGGTTTCAGACAAGTACGGGCATAAGATATTCGCATATAGTGATTTTGTCTTGGCTTCAAAATTAGCTAAACCCATCATGAAGTTAAGTGTTGAGATAATGGGCGAAGAGTTTGTCAAAAAAAGCAGAAATTTTGCTGAGTATTCTCCAGAGTTATGGCATGAAATTTATGACATCTCTACTATAGGACATGAGTTCGGACATATTTTATGGTTGGATAGCCAGACAGAAGGAGCCATGAACGCTACAGGACAATTCAAGAATATAGAAGAGTTCAAAGCAACCGCAGGGGGACTCATGGCGTTTTTTCATAACGAAAAAGAGGAACTAAAAAACCATATAGTCGATGACCTGGTGAGCCGTTCTGTGGGCTTGATGGCATGGAGAGAAGTAGGAGAAGTATTGCCATACTACTGCGAAGGGCTTATACATCTGCATATCCTGTTTGCTTCAGGCGTTATTGATTTTACAGACAAAATAACGATCGATTACAGTAGATACGAAGAGATGAAAAAGGCTTATATTGAGGCTTATCAAAACCTCGCAAGTCATTATATATCCAAAAAAGATGCCGGCGAATATCTATATCGGTATGTGATCAAAGAGGCGGGGGTTTATTTGCCCATGAAGCCGAGAGTAAGGGCATTTGTAGAACATTATTACGCCAGATACCAAGAGATCGGTCAACAAACGATTGTATTGTAGCCGTCATACCGAACTTGATGCGGTATCTATGGATTCCGTGTCGCAGCACGGAATGACATTATTTTTTTGACAAAAACCTATTGAGTCCATCTGCAAATGCTCTAACGGTTTTTGCATCAATGGCTTTTGGTCCTCCCGTAATTTCTCCGCTGCTGCGAAGTTCATCCATTAGGTTTCTCATTGCAAGAAGATATTTGATATTTTCTTCATCATAGATAGTTCCCCTAGGATCTAGAGCAATTGCACCCTTGGAGACAATCTTGTCTGCTAGAGGGATATCGGCAGTGATGACTAGATCTTCTACTTCGCAGAGTTGGGCTATACGATTATCTGCTACATCTACTCCAAGAGAGACGATCTCCATAGAAATATGTTCAATGTCCGGAATATTTATATTTTTGTTGGCGACAAATATCGTCGTGATAGATCTTTTCAGTACAGCACGAAGCAATATCTCTTTAAGAGCATTTGGAAAAGCATCGGCGTCAACAAGAATTTTCATGGTTATCTTCTGTTTTTATCCCTGTTGTGTGTGTTGCCGTTTCGTTTTTTGGGTGCTGGCCCATTGCTTGATCTTGAACGTTGATTATTGCCGCGGCCCCTGCCTCCTCCGCCCAAAGATATAGGTTCTGCTTTGATGGAAGGATCGGGTTCAAATCCATCAACGGTACTTTTGTCCAAATTCAATTTTATGAGTTTTTCAATGCCGCGAAGATATTCATACTCATCTACGCATACAAGTGACAGTGCCTCACCAACATTACCGGCTCTTCCGGTACGGCCTATGCGATGCACATAATCTTCAGCAATATTCGGAAGTTCTAGATTGATCACATGCGGAAGTCCATCTATGTCCAATCCTCTAGCAGCTATATCTGTAGCTACAAGGACTCTAACATTGCCTGCTTTGAAATCGCTGAGCGCTTTGGTTCTTGCCCCTTGGCTTTTGTTGCCGTGAATTGCAGCAGAGGTTATATTTATCTTTTGGAGGTATTCGGAGAGTTTATTTGCTTGGTGTTTTGTGCGTGTAAATACCAATACTTGTGTCCATTTGTTTTGATCTATTAGATGACCGAGTAGTGCACTTTTGCGTTTGCAATCAACCAGTATAACACTTTGTTTGATCAGCTCGCTCGATGTATTTCGTCTAGCTACTTCGACAATGGCAGGATTGCGTAAGATGGATTCACAAAGTTTTTTTATCTCATCAGAATAAGTCGCAGAAAATAGCAGGTTTTGTCTTTGTTTTGGAAGAAGAGCGATGACTTTGCGAATATCACGGATAAAACCCATATCCAGCATTCTATCGGCTTCATCCAAGACAAACATTTCTACACGGCTGAGATCAACTGCTTTTTGAGATATCAGATCCAGCAATCTTCCAGGAGTTGCTATTAGTATATCCACACCGTTTTTTAGTGCATTTATTTGCGGATTTATACCAACCCCTCCAAAAATAACAGTACTTTTAAAAGGAAGATATTTTCCGTAAGTCTTGACACTTGCTCCGACTTGGGCGGCCAGTTCCCTGGTGGGGGTCAAGATCAAAGCCCTGATATGATGTCTTTTTGCCTGCGGTAGATTATGGGATAAGATCTCTAGCATCGGCAAGGTAAAACCTGCCGTTTTTCCGGTGCCTGTCTGGGCACCTGCGAGCATATCGCGTCCATCAAGTATGTATGGTATTGCTTGTGCTTGAACAGGTGTCGGTTTGGTGTAGCCTTCTTCGGCAATAGCTTTTAGTATTGGTGTAGATAGATTTAATTCTTCAAATAACATTTTAAATTTCCTTTTGATTGAGGGGGGAGAAAAGCATAGGAACGAGGTTCTAATTTATCCAATTATACCCGATTTTTTTATATATATGCTTGATCGGTTTGCAAGTCATATCTTATCATTTACCAATCTCTAAACACATTTGAGATATAATCATTGCGATTATTACATTTTACTAAGGAAGAGAATGCTACTCTTTACACCCGGACCAACACCTGTATTAGAAACTGTTAGACAAGCGATGGCTACGGTTACGCTGCACCACCGTACCCCTGAATTTGAAGCTATTTTTGGCCAAGCTAGAGATAATTTAATGAAACTTTTGGGCATGGATGAGTGTGTAATGCTAGCAAGCAGCGGCACTGGAGCTATGCAGGCTTGTATGATAAATTTATGTCAAACAAAAGCACTTACAATTAATTCCGGTAAATTTGGAGAGAGATTCGGCAAGATAGCCGACGCCCTAAACATCCCAAAAGTTGAATTAAAATATGAGTGGGATACACCAGCTAGCATAGCTGATGTAGAAAATGCATTTGCTGCCAATCCTGATATTGATGCCGTATGCATCCAGGTCTGCGAAAGTGCGGGCGGTCTTAGACATCCCGTAGAAGCTATCGCAGCTAGAGTGAAAGAGATCAATTCTGGTGTTATGGTCATAGCAGATGGTATCACGGCAGTGGGCGTAGAACACATCGATGTTACAAACATTGACGCACTCATTACCGGCAGCCAAAAGGCTCTTATGCTTCCTCCGGGACTTGCGATGATAGGTTTGTCGGCTTATGCGGTAGCCAAGATAGGCAGCGGAAAAGATTATTATTTCAATCTAGCAACCGAGATAAAAAATCAACAAAAAAATACAACTGCATGGACAGCAGCCACGACTCTTATACAGGGTCTTAATGCAATGTTCGATGAGATCCAAAAAGACGGCGGTGTAGAAAAATTATATGTCAATACGGCAAAAAGAGCAAAAGCTACGCAACATGCTCTTAAAGCTTTGGGACTAAATATCTATCCTAGTTCTCCTGCACTTGCAATGAGCACGGTTATAGATGACGATGCAGAAGCGATTCGCAAACTTCTCAAAAACAACTATGGTGTGAATATTGCAGGCGGACAAGATCATCTCAAAGGAAAGATCTTCCGTATCAATCAAATGGGGCTCATTCCTGTATATGAGAGCGCATGGGTTGTAAATGCCATAGAATTGGCACTTGACAATATGGGACGCAGAACATTTGACGGAACTGCCGGCATGGTCTTTAACGAAGTATATTACAAAGGGTAATCCAGTATGATATTCGAACACGAAATTCCTAGTGACTCAAAGCTTTATTTTGGCAAAAGTGCTAAGATAAAAAGAGATATCGAATCTCGCAGTAGTCAGTTGCTTGAATCGCTTGGATTTGAGGAGATCGTAACTCCTGTGTTTTCTTATCATCAACATGATAGTTTTGAAGACCAAAGTCAGCTTATCAAGCTCAATGATGACCATAATCATATAGTAACCCTACGAGCCGATTCGACTCCGGACGTGGTACGTATAGCTACCAAACGACTAGGAAGAAGTATGGAATCTAAAAAATGGTTCTACATACAGCCCACGCTGAATTTTCCTACTCAAGAACAGTATCAAATAGGCGGTGAGATTTTACAGGGAAATTTTAGCGAAGCTTTGGATGTGACCATCTCGCTTCTTGAAGCTTTGGAATTACAGCCTATGCTCCAATTGGCAAATATACGCATACCTCAGCTTTTGAATGAAAAATACGGCATATCCCTAGAGCTTTTAAAATCCATGCAAATCGAAAAAATTTTAGCCAATGGCCTGCCTTGGATCGAAAGATTGGTTGCTATTCATACTATAGATGATCTTTCAAATTTAGATATGTTTCCAGATGACATAAAACAAGAGTTGCTCAAAATTAAACTTGAAGCTCAGAGATTAGATTATAAACCACTTATTATATCGCCGCTTTTTTATGCCAAGATGCGTTATTATGACTCTTTGACCTTCAAGATGTTTAGTGGCAACGCACTGCTTGCCATGGGCGGGGAATATGTAATAGATGAGTTGAAAGCCGCAGGTTTTGCGATATATACTGATGAATGTATAGCGATGAAAATTAGAATAAATGAGGAGAATAAGTGAGTCAAGCAGATATTGTCGTAGGACTTCAATGGGGCGACGAGGGTAA
>JAFGWQ010000153.1 GCA_016937075.1 Campylobacterales bacterium
TCTTAAAACTCCTATGCGTGTAGCCAAAGCCTTAGAATTTTTGACTAGCGGATATCACGAGGATCCTAGCGAAATTTTAAACGAAGCACTATTTGCTACCAGCAATGATGAGATGGTATTGGTAAGAGACATCGAATTTTACTCTATGTGTGAACACCACATACTTCCTATCATTGGGCGCGTTCATGTTGCATATATTCCTGATGGCAAAGTAGTAGGATTATCCAAAATCCCTCGCATCGTCAATGTATTTGCAAGACGTCTTCAGATTCAAGAACAGCTCACCGAGCAAATAGCTGATGCGATCAGTGAAGTTATAAAACCAAAAGGTGTTGCCGTGGTAGTTCATGCTCGCCATATGTGTATGGAGATGAGAGGAGTTGAGAAGATTAATTCAACCACTGTCAGCTCAGCCCTAAGAGGATTATTCAAAAGTGATACTCGCACTAGAAACGAATTTTATAATCTCATCAATACACACACACCGTCAAACTTTTAAATAAAGAGGGCTCAAATGGCGCAAAATATCTCCAAAAAATGGATAAAAACTTTTGCCCTTTTATTACCCCAAATATTACTAGCCAGTGACAGGGTCTTGCCTTTAAATGATTCAATAAAAAAAGAGATGAATGATGTTAGCTATCATCGCGGATGTCCTGTTGGGCTTGATGAACTTAGATTGGTCAAAGTGAAACATCTAGGATTTGACGGCTCGACCAAGCAAGGAGAGCTTGTAGTTCACAGCAATATTGCCAGTGAAGTAGTTGTCATATTTGACGAACTCTACGATATAGGCTACCCTATCAAGCAAATAGTCCGTATCGATAAATTCAAAGGAAGTGATTTTGCTTCTATTGAAGCTGACAACACTTCAGCATTTAATTGCCGTAAAGCCACAGGCAGCGGCAAATGGTCCAAACATTCGTATGGAAAAGCGATAGATATCAATCCTATTGAAAATCCATATATTTTTAGAGGTAGGAGCACATCACACAAGGCTTCGTATAAGTATATCAATCGTAACATTCAAAACCCAAAAACGCCGCAAGAAAAAGCCATGCTTTTGCCAAATAGCAAGGCTGTAGCGATCTTTAAAAAATATGGTTGGCGCTGGGGCGGCGATTGGAAAGTAAAAGATTATCAGCATTTTGATAGACAATAAGCTAGCAACTACCGATATTAATAACTCTCATTTGATCACAGTGATGAAATTATATACACCCTTGCCTTCTATTTTTAACTAAACTAGGAGTATAATTATCTTTTTTACATCTGCTTTTATAATAATTTAAGAATAAATGGTGTAATATCAAACCAATTAGGACTAATTTTGTCTTATTTAATAAATAAAGATTCAAGGAACAATATGAGAGTTTATCTCGACAATAATGCTACATCCATTGTTGATCCGCATGTTTTTGAGGCAATGGAGCCATTTTTTGTAAAAAAATACGGCAATCCAAGTTCGCTGCATCAATTTGCGAGTGATACCCATAAACCACTCAAAGAAGCGATGCAAAAGATTTATGCAGGCATCAATGCAAAGAGCGAAGATAGTGTGGTTATAACTTCCTGTGCAACAGAGAGCAATAACTGGGTATTAAAAAGCATCTATTTTGAGTATATCCTAACAGGACGCAAAAATCATATCATAGTGAGCGAAGTAGAACATCCTTCCATCATAGCTACTGCCAAATTTTTAGAATCAAAGGGATGCAAGGTAACCTATCTGCCAATTAATAGCGAAGGTATAGTTGAAGCTCACACGGTTCGTGATTTTATTACAGACAAAACTGCATTAGTATCTATCATGTGGGTCAATAATGAAACAGGAGCTATTTTCCCTATAGAAGAGATAGGAGAGATATGTGCGGCTAAAGGCGTATTATTTCATACCGATGCTGTACAAGCTATAGGCAAATTGCCTGTCAATGTTCAAAAAGCAAATATAGATTATCTGACCATGTCGGCTCATAAGTTCCACGGACCAAAAGGGGTAGGGGCTTTGTATATGAAAAAAGGCAAAGAGCTAACTCCGCTATTGCATGGCGGCTCACAGATGAACGGTTTTCGTTCCGGCACGCTAAATGTGGCCGGAATTGTCGGCATGGGTAAAGCCATGGAGCAAGCAATTGATGCATTAGACTTCGAAATGAGCGAAGTAAAAGAGCTTAGAGACAGACTAGAAGATGCTTTGCTTGAAATTCCTGATACATTCGTAGTGACTCCAAGAGCTAAACGTGCCGCAAATACTATACTAATATCTTTTAGGGGTATAGAAGGCGAAGCTATGCTATGGGATCTCAATCGTGCCAATATCGCTGCCAGCACAGGAAGTGCATGTGCAAGTGAAGATTTAGAGAGCAATCCTGTTATGGAAGCCATTGGCGCAGAGGCCGATTTGGCTCACACGGCAATAAGGTTTTCACTAAGCAGATATACAACCGGTGAAGAGATAGACTATACTATAGAAGTAGTAAAAAATGCCGTGGATAGACTTAGAGCGATTTCAAGCTCTTATGCATATGCCCCAGAGGGCCATGAAAGTAAATTGTAAAAAGGGGATATGATGGGAATAGATAGTTTAATAGGCGGTACTATTTGGGATCAGTACAGCGAAAAGGTAACATGCCTTATGAATAACCCTCAAAATATGGGTGAAATTACACAAGAACAAGCTGACGCAATGGGCGCTAAACTTATTGTAGCTGATTTTGGTGCAGAGAGCTGCGGTGATGCCGTACGACTTTACTGGGCAGTAGATCCCAAAACCGATGTAATATTAGAGTCCAAATTCAAGAGCTTTGGGTGCGGTACAGCAATAGCAAGCAGCGACACAATGGCTGAGCTGTGCAAAGGCAAAACAGTCGACGAAGCAGTTAAAATAACAAATATAGATGTTGAAAAGGCCATGAGAGACACTCCTGACGTGCCGGCTGTTCCGCCTCAAAAGATGCACTGCTCCGTAATGGCATATGATGTCATCAAAAAAGCAGCTGCACAATACAAAGGTGTAGACATGGAGAGTTTTGAGCATGAGATCATAGTATGCGAATGTGCAAGAGTAAGTCTATCTACTTTACGCGAAGTAATCAGACTAAATGATCTTACATCCATAGAACAGATCACAGACTATACAAAAGCCGGTGCGTTTTGTAAATCATGTATCCGTCCTGGAGGGCATGAGGCTAAAGATATATATCTAGTTGATCTGCTAGAAGAATATCAAAAAGAAAAACTTGCAAAACAAGCTGATAGCAGCTATGATGCTCCGTTTGCTCAAATGACAATAGTTCAAAGATTGAAAGCCGTCGAAAAAGTCATAGATGATAATATTCGTCAAATGCTTATAATGGATGGTGGAAATATAGAAATACTTGATATCAAAGAAAATGGTGCAAATTTCGATATATACATCCGGTATCTTGGGGCATGCAGCGGATGCGCAAGCTCAAGTACGGGAACACTGTTTGCTATTGAGAGCATTTTAAAAGAAAAACTGGATCAAAATATAAGAGTAATTCCTCTCTAATAGATAGGGGTTGCCCTATCTATACTTACGCACAATATATTAAACTAAACTCTCATTTAGAAGCAAGCTTTTTGATACCTTTATAAATACTTCTGAACAAAACAAAAATTATATAAACAGCAAGTGTAAATACAAGTGGGTGAATAGCTCCCACACCATAAGCTCCTGCAGCAGGAAGTGCAGCAATATGACTGATTGGATGAGAAACCCACTCTTTAAAATGCATACCGATCGCTAAAAATAAAAATATACCTATGAATATATACAGCTCTTTTTTCATACTTAATAGTCCTTATAAAATATGCGGTATATTATCGAAAAAAGATTAAAAGATTTATTAGAAAATAATTATTATCTGCCAAAGCGGCAGATAATAAGTTTAATGATGAGTATCACTATCGAGATTAAATAGTTTGGTCCCTACATAATATAGAGCCAAACATATACCCAAGCCGCCCAAAGAAATCATAATTTCTGCAGCGCTTGGAAAATAATGTACCCATTCCGGAGGAAGTTGATAAAGCTCTTTTTTCATCATTTGAAGAGGTTTGAGCTGAGTATCATGTACTAGATTATAACGCATAAAGAATATTCCGACCATGCCGCTAAGAGATGCAAAAAATAATTTTTTTGTATCTTGACCTTTGCTTTTTAAAATAAGATACAACGGGATAACCATTGCCAATATCACTTCTGCCCAGAAAGTCCAAGAGCCCAATATATGAATAGCAACTTCAGAGCGATTTTCCATGCCGCCGTATATATCTGTCAACATTTTCCATGTAACAAAGAAGATCAAAATTGAAATAAGCAAACCTTGGATCTTTGCCAAGTTTGACAACATAGTTTGAACCTCTTTTGGAAAATTTATTTTATATCTAAAGCCCATCATGATAAATGCTATAAAGATACCTGTTATAAAAGCTGTCAAGATAAAATATGTAGGATAAAATACACCATTAGAGATGGTTCTGGCATTCAAAAACCCGAATACTCCGCCAAGGTTAGAGTGTGCTGCAAGTCCTACTAAAAGACCGATAAGCCCAAAAGTTCTTGCGCTTTTCATATCATTTTTAAGCAAAAATATAAACTCTATGATCATAAAAGTAAGATACAAACCATAAAGCGTACCCATCCACCAAATAGCACTTGTAAGGCCTGGGCTAATAACATTATAGATCAACATTGTTACCGGATGGCCGATCTCAAAAGCAATAACCGCAAATCCGGCCATAATAGTAACAATTGATCCAAATATCGCTCTTTTTGAGATAAGCATATAATCTTTAAACCCAAATACATCGCCCAAAGAACCTACTATACAAAGACCTGTCGAGCTAACAACAAAAAAGATATATACAGCGATCAACAATCCCCATGGATGTTCTCTGGTAACATTGTAAGCGTGATGCCCGTGCATTAAATACATTAACACACCTATCACAAAAAGCCCCAAGAACAGCACAATGGTGCCTGCTATAATTTTATTGGTAGTCGTTTTTTCAAAAGAGAGAAGATCTTTGATCGTTATCTTATTATAAGGGATAGAAGCAATAAACTCCTTTACGTCTTTTAACCTTAATTCTTTAATGTTAAATTTTTTAACTGTTTCTTCCATACTATTCTCCTTACATCACATAAAATAGTTTTGGTTTAGTGCCAAGATGTGTTTTGAGAGTAAAATGCTCTCTAGTTCTTAATAATACACTTATTTCACTATTTGGATCATCAAGATCTCCAAAAATTCTCACTTTTGTAGGGCAAGTATTTTGACATGCCGTTGTAGTTTCTCCTCTAGCCAATCTAGTGTTTGAACAGAAATTACATTTATCTACCGTCATTGTTCTACTATCAACAAATCTAGCATCATATGGGCATGCATTCATACAATAACTACATAAAATACATTTATCAGAATCTACCCTTACTACACCATTATCATCATAATAGGTTGCATGTGTAGGACATACCTCTTCGCAAGGTGCTTCTTCGCAATGTTGACATTGGCTCGGCATAAATGCAGCTGATGCAGCATTTAAAAGTGGCCAAATTCCATCAGGCTCATTGCCGCCAACCCAAATACGATGTTTTTCTGCGCCAAGCTCTATTCCATTTTCCTCTTTACAAGCCACTTCACAAGCCTTGCAATTAATACAATTTTTATAGTCTAAAGCCATTCCATAAGTTGCCATTTCTTATACCTTTCTTATTTCAACATTAGTTTCATGCATGGCAGATGCACCATATACGGGTTCAACCATATCTTCTATAACAGCATTATCGTTTCCGCCATTTTTATATGCCCATGTAAGAGCATTGCTCTCTGCACCAAAGCCATGAATAAAAAATACTACATTTGGAGCGATCTGTTCAGTAGGATATGCTTTGATGGTTGTTTTACCGGTTTTGCTAGCAACTTCTACTTCGTCACCAAATTTTATACCCATATCTGCTGCTACTCTTGCATTGATCCAAATATAGTTTGTATGCATCAGATCATGTAAAGCAATATTATTTGCAGTACCACTTTGAGTAAACTGTGCATGACGGCCGGTAAGCAATCTAAATTTACCGCTAGGTACTTTAAACGCATATTCGTCTTTCCATGTCGGCATAGGATCGGCTCCTTTTTCTGCCAGATTAGCAAGGTTGCATTCGACCTTGCCGCTTGGAGTAGTTGGAGCCCCTCCATTTACAGTATATGCTTTTTCTGCTTCCGGATAGTATTGGAATTCATTGACTGAAGTTTGTTTATAAAACTGTTTCATGTTCGGATAAAATACACCGTGTTCTTTGAGTGCTTTTACCGCTTCCTCTCCATAAACTTCACTTACCATATGTTCATTTATCTCTTCTTGTGATTCCAAAAATGGTTTAGAGATATCGAATTCTGCAAATACTTCTGCTTCTTTTTGTTCAGCAGTCAAAGCAGTGCTTGTCACGGTTGCGTTTGTATCGCTTGATACTGTTGCATTCTCGTCAGTAGTTGCCGCTGCTGTCGGAGTAAGATTTGCCAATGAATCCTGTACATCCATATCATGTTTTTTGGTAATTTCAAACAGAGGTTTTGCCATTTTTTGAGTCAAGCCTCTTAGTATCTCCATTACCGGTTTGGTTTCATACATAGGCTCAATGACCTTATTTCTTTGTGCGATAGATGGTTCCGCGCCTGGAAATGTATTTACAGGATCTGTTCTCTCTAGATATGTACATTCAGGCAATACCACATCTGCATACATAACTGTATCGCTTGGCATAGTATCTATAGCTACGACCAATTCCATTTTCTTTAGCATTTGAGCAGTTTTTTTAGTATTTGGCATATTCATCATAGGATTATGTTTATATATAAACATACCTCTTACTTTATATGGCATTCTATTTTCTAAAAATCTATTTCTCCATGCAATCCATGAGCCGCTTCCTGTGGTTATCGCACAGTCATCATAGCCTATTTTACCGTTAGCTCTAGTAACTTGCTGGACTGCACGGCCTTGAGCCTGAAAATACATAGGTTCAATCGACTCATGGCTTCCAAGACCCAATTTTTTACCGAATACAAGTCCGCCTTTGGTATCTATACCGCCGCCCAAAGCTTGAAAAATTGCCATCGCTCGACGAAGCTGAAAGTCATTTGTAGCAAAAGTACTTCTTCTACCCGGATAATAAATAGCTCTTGGAGCATGCTGCATGAACTCTCTTGCAATCGAATATATCTCGCTCGCCGGGATCATTGTAATTTTTGATGCCCACTCTGGTGTATATCCATTGCTTATAATATGATTTTTATAAATCTCAAAATCATTAAAATTTGCTTCAACATACTCTTTATTGTAAAGTTCCTCTTTGAGTACCACATACGTCAAAGCCAACACAAAAGCCAAATCTGTTCCTGGATTTATAGGCAACCATTTATCTGCTTTTGCAGCAGTATTGGTAAATCTAGGATCTATACAGACTAGTTTAGCGCCTCTGCCTTTTGTTCTTTTAAAAAGCGTCATGGTATCCGGAGTTACAATAGCTTCAGCTCTGTTGGCTCCTGCCATAA
>JAFGWQ010000154.1 GCA_016937075.1 Campylobacterales bacterium
AAATACAAAAACGACAAAAGCTGCAGCCAATTATCAGGTTACGCCAAATAACGGCAATAAATGTGACATGTGCGTGTATTTTTTGTCTAAGACAAATGAATGCAAAATTATTGAAGGGAAAATAGATCCAAATGGGTGGTGTAAATTTTTCCATTAAATTCAAATTAAACAAGCATAAAAAAAGCGCCGGATTTATCTAAATATACAAATAAATAAAGGAGCATATAATGGAAAATAAAGGATCTAGAAGAAATTTCTTGAAATATATGAGCATACTTGGAATAATGACTTTTTATAATATACCTTTGTATGCAAAGACGACAAAAGAGATAGTCAAGTATCAGCTTGTTCCAAATACTAACGGCGATAAGTGTGAGACATGCATGCATTTTTTGCCGGATACAAATGAATGCAAAATTGTTGATGGGCCTATCGACCCAAATGGTTGGTGTATTAATTACTTTAAAACCCCACCCGCTACGAAAGCTTAACATCAACATATCTTCTTTCCGTGCTATCTGCATAGAAAGAAGTATATTCTCAGTCATATAGGCATGAAGTTATAACTATCATAATCTCAAATTTGCTTTTTATCTTTATTGTTTCACATTGTTACACTACTGTTTGGCATAAATTTGGCGAGTAGTGTTTTCACAAAGTAATTTAATCATCTTTTAGATAATATACATGCATAGTAGAAAAGGATTCTCACCATCTAAAAAGGGTTTAATATGACGCATATTGTGACCGAACATCCCTATTTCGGGATATTTGTCTTATTTATTTTAACATTTGTTGCTTTTTCGGCGACTCTCAATTTGCAGCGCTTTATAAGTAGAAAGCTAGCTCGCCGTGATACGGAAAAGCTAAAAATGTCTATTTATGAATGTGGTCCAGAGGTAACAAAACAACCAAATACTATATCAGTACAATTTTATCTGATCGCACTTTTGTTTATTTTGTTTGATGTAGAGATTATCTTTATGTTCCCTTGGGCAGTAGACTTCAAAGCGCTTGGATGGTTTGGACTAGTGGAGATGATACTGTTTATCTTGCTACTGGCTATTGGATTTGTATATGCATGGAAGAAAGGAGCACTTGAATGGCACAGCATCAAGTAAATTACGCATCGGCCGCAGGATTACCTGTGGCGTTAACTTCTGTTGACAAACTTGTCAACTGGGGAAGATCAAACTCGCTTTGGCCTTTGACTTATGGACTAGCCTGTTGTGCTATTGAGATGATGGCAAGCGGAGCTGCTAGATTTGACTTTGACCGTTTTGGTACGATATTTAGAGCAAGCCCTAGGCAAGCGGATGTTATGATACTGGCGGGTACACTATCTAAAAAACACGCAGAATTTACAAGAAGACTTTATGACCAAATGGCAGAGCCAAAATGGGTTATCTCCATGGGAAGCTGCGCCAATACGGGCGGAATGTTTAATACATATGCTACAGTACAGGGCGTTGACCGTATTGTACCGGTAGATATTTATCTTCCTGGATGTGCACCTCGTCCTGAGACGTTACAATATGCATTAATGATGCTCCAAAAGAAAATCAGAAGAGAATCTGCAAATATGAATAAAAATACTAAGCAAAGGTTGGTGTAATGAGAAAATACACTTCAAAAGATAATGTACAAGGTAAAGCTTACTATACTGATAGATTTTGGGTCGCTCCTAGAGTGCCTAGATTGGAAGTAGAAGAAGGCAGTCATTTCGCAAATGTAGCATCAACACTTAAAAAATACTGCAAAGAGCCATTTATAGAAGTAGGGCAACTTATTTTACATATTAAGCCATCTGATAATATATCAGTTTTATCACTATTAAAAGAAAAATGCGGCTATACCCAATGTTCTGAATTGAGCGCGGTTGATTATTTGGCACGTGACGGGGAGTTTGAGATCTTTTATCAAATGCTAAATGTCACGCAAGCTTTAAGAGTTCGTGTGATTTGCCGTATTAAGCAAGGTGAAGCGATTGAGAGTATCGTGCCGTTGTTTAAAATGGCAAATTTTGCAGAGCGTGAGATGTTTGATATGTTTGGAATTGTTTCAAATAATCATCCGTATCTTAAACGTATCTTGATGCCAGACGATTGGTCGGGGCATCCGCTGCTTAAAACCTATCCCTTGCAAGGTGATGAAGCAGCATCTTGGTATGAAGTAGACAAAATTTTCGGCAAAGAGTATAGAGATATCATAGGGCCTGAAAATAGAGATCCTGCTAAAATTGATAGATATGATACGAAGCGTTTCTCAAGAGTAGGCTATGAAGTGCCGTTTGATGCAGATATATCCGAAGGTGAGAAAGAGAATCCTATCGAATACAGTAAAACAATAATGGCAAATTATCAAAAATCATCCAAACAGCTCAAAGAAAGAAGATAGGGGCAAAGAATGCAAGTAACTAATAAATTAACACCGTTTTTTGAAAATCTTAACTTTGAACGCAGTGATAACATGATGATCGTCAACTTCGGACCACAACATCCATCTGCTCATGGACAGCTTAGACTTGTTCTTGAACTTGACGGAGAGCTTGTCACTAAGGCTTATCCTGATATCGGTTATCTACACCGCGGAATAGAGAAAATGGCAGAAAATATGACATATAATGAGTTTTTACCTACTACAGACAGACTTGATTATATAGCATCAACAGCTAACAACTATGCATATGCTCACGCAGTAGAAAAATTATTGGGTATCGAAGCTCCAAGAAGAGCACAAGTGATCCGTACTATGCTTTTAGAGCTTAATCGTATCATTTCGCATCTATTTTTCCTTGCAACCCATGCACTTGACGTGGGAGCAATGTCAGTTTTCCTCTATGCATTTAGAGAGAGAGAATTCGCAATGGATCTTATGGAAGATTATTGCGGGGCTAGACTTACTCATTCGGCAGTTCGTATCGGAGGGGTTCCTTTGGATCTGCCAAAAGGCTGGCTTGAGGATTTGGAGAAATTCCTAGACGCAATGCCTGCAAATATTGCACTATATGAAGGCTTGTTGACAGAAAATAGAATCTGGAAAATGAGACTCGAAGATGTTGGTGTTATTTCAGGTGAAGATGCATTAAACTGGGGATGCACCGGAGTGATGCTAAGAGGTTCCGGGGTCAAATATGATATCAGAAAAGAAGAGCCTTATGAACTTTACGGCGAACTTGAATTTGATATACCGGTAAGCGATAGATGTGATAGTTATGGAAGATACCGCTTGTATATGGAAGAGATGAAACAATCTATCAGAATAATTAAACAGCTTATCCCTATGTATGGCGATACTGAACCACAGCTAATGGCCCATGCACCACAATATATCTCAGCACCAAAAGAAGAGATAATGACGCAAAACTATGCTCTTATGCAGCATTTTGTACTTGTCACTCAAGGTATGAGACCGCCTGTGGGTGAAGTCTATGTGCCTACAGAGTCACCAAAAGGCGAACTCGGCTTTTATATAAAAAGCGAAGGTGAACCATATGCTTATCGCTTAAAATGTAGAGCACCGAGCTTCTTTCATACCGGACTTTTGCAAGAGTTGCTTGTAGGGACATATATAGCTGACGTAGTAACCATAATAGGTAGTACAAACATCGTTTTCGGCGAAGTTGACAGATAAGGAGAGCACATGAAAAGATATGATTTAAGACATCTTCATGATGATTTTTATGGAAGAATGATGGAAATTATTAAAAGTGATCTCTCAATTGATGAAGTCGGTATTTTTCTGTTTGAAGTTGGTGATTTTAATAGTGTTCAAAAGAGCGCTGATGTAGTCAAAGAGGCTGGGCATGAACTTATGAATTCTCTCAAATTCAATGAAGTTGATTGGACTATAGTAGTCAAGAAAAAAGGCAAATAATGGCCGGGGTACTTTTCTCAACATGGCGAGGTGAACTCATTGACAATCGCAATAAAGCGATCGATGAGCGAACGCCTAGTGCATTTGCTTTGCCAGAGAATTATACTGCCGATAAAGCTTCTAAAGCTTTTATTGGCTGGGATGGCGTAGCTCTTTTTGATAGTGATATAGATGTAGTAAAACTTGCTACACAATATGCTGCACAATATCAAGTCTATTCCGAAGCATGCGGTAGATGTGCTCCCGGCAGATGGGGCGGACGAATATTATACGATCTACTCGATAAGATAGCTAGAGGAGAAGGCTCTCATAGTGATATAGATCACCTAAAAGAAGTAAGCGAAACAATGATGCTTACATCTAAATGTGAGATCGGACGTACGGTTCCAAAACCTATACTTGATCTGATGGAGCATTTCAGTGATGAATTTAACGATCTCATTGACAATCAAAAACCATCAAAACACTACAATATTGAAGTGGATTATATAGCTAAAGTAACAGCACCGTGTACAGATATGTGTCCGGCACATGTTGATATACCGGCATATATTGAAGGCGTAAGAGATATGCAGTTTAGTGATTCATTGTCTGCTACTCGTCAAACTATGCCTTTGGCACATACGTGTGGCCGTGTATGCCCTCATCCATGTGAAGATGCATGCAGAAGAGTCAACCTTGACAGCCCTGTATCCATAATGGAGTTAAAAAGGCTTGGTGCTGATTATGAGACCGATCATGCTCTTCCTTGGCAGCATCCGTACGAACCAAAACCGCTTCGAAATGACGGTAAAAAAGTAGCTATCATAGGAGCTGGGCCTGCAGGACTTACTGCTGCATATTATCTGGCACTTGAGGGCATCAAAGTAGATATTTTTGAAGAGCTTCCGGTGCTTGGCGGAGAAGTAGCAGTTGGCGTGCCTCAATTTCGTATGCCGATAGA
>JAFGWQ010000155.1 GCA_016937075.1 Campylobacterales bacterium
ATAAATAAAGAAAAATAAGATATAATTCTTATCATTTATGTGATGTTTTATATACAAAAGGGTTGATATGATAGGTATAAAAAAAGGTTCTATTTCGCGTACGGCAAGATATATTATTGTTATGTTCATTGTAAGTTTAACTATGGCATACGCTTCTATGACAAGTGGGGTCGTATACGATCAAAAAACTTTCAAACCGATAGTTGGTGCAATCGTTACTTCCGGAAACAAAGAGTATCGTACCGATAAAAATGGGGCATTTCATGTGCCAACTGTCGAAAAGATCGGTATACGTGCTCTTGGTTATGAGCGTAAATTTTATACAAGCGGCGGCAATATATATTTAAACCCTCTAATCCCCAAAGCTCTTTATCTATCTAGTTTTGGTGCAACGAACGGTAAAATAATGGGGAATGCCAAGCGTCTGATCCGTACTACAGAGCTTAATGCAGTAGTTATTGATATTAAAATGGATCGGGGACAGATAGCTTATAAAACATCCAACCCAATAGCCAACAAGATCGGCGCACAAAATATTATTTTGTTTAAAGATCTAAAACAGTATGTAGCTGAGCTAAAAAAAGAAGGAATTTATACCATCGCTCGTATAGTATCTTTCAAAGATACGCCTTTTGTGACTGCTCATCCACAATTTGGGGTCAAAAATAGCAATGGAACATTGTTTAAGGACAAAGAAAAATTATATTGGATAGATCCTTCTCAAAAAAGAGCATGGGAGTATATCGTTGCAATTGCAAAAGAAAGTGCCCAGGCAGGATTTGATGAGATACAGTTTGACTATGTGCGTTTCCCTGATCGCCAAGGGCTCGTATTTTCAATAAAAAACAACCAACAAGAGCGTTCTAAAACTATAGGTGAGTTCTTGAAATATGCACGTACCCAATTGACTCCTTATAATGTGTTTATTACCGCCGATATTTTTGGATATGTGTGCTGGAATGAAGGTGACCTTGGTATAGGCCAGAGAGTAGATGAAATAGCCAAGCATGTCGATTATATCGCTCCGATGCTATATCCTAGCGGCTTTAGTACTGGAATTCCGGGACATCGCAATCCAGTTGCTGCCAACTATGCAATTGTCAAAAAGACACTTGATAAATCACTGGAAAAATCTGGCGGTTCACCTTTGATATATCGTCCATGGCTTCAGGCATTTCGCGATTATGCATTTGATCGACGCAACTATGGCGACAAGGAGATTAGAGAGCAAATTCGTGCCAGCAAAGATTTTGGAAGTTCTGGATGGATGTTGTGGAATCCTCGTAATGTTTATAGTTCAGCCGGTCTATCCAGATAATATGAAATAACAATTAGATAAATGTTACGAATAATTATTCGTCTTATCGTTACAAGCTTTTTATTTCATAGTGTTTTATGGGGCGATGATGTAAAACAAAAAATCCCTATTTTGAGTTATCATCGTTTTAGCGATAACTTAAATGATTCTATGACGATCAAAACGTCTGAATTTGCAAAACAACTCGCATGGCTTAGAGCAAATAACTACAGCGTAATCTCTCTTGATAGTGCCGTAAGGTATCTAGCAGGAGAGATTAAAACAATCCCTGACAAATCAGTTGTTATTACTGCTGATGACGGACATAAAAGTATCTATTATGAAATGGCACCGTTAATTAAACAGTACAGTATCCCAGTAACGCTTTTTATCTATCCTAGCGCGATATCTAATGCTAATTATTCTATGACATGGGAGCAGCTCCGAAAGCTTGAAGAAACAAAGTTTTTTCGCGTAGAATCACATACCTACTGGCATCCGAATTTCAAGCACGAGAAAAAAAGACTCTCGCCGGATGATTATATAAAATTTGTAGATAAGCAGATTGCCGGATCAAAGCATGTGCTTAAAGAGAAGATGGGGCACGAGGTGAAGTAACTAGCATGGGCATTTGGAATATATGATTATGAGCTGATCACTAAAGCAGTTCAATCAGGCTATATTGCCGCATTTACTATTGAGCAACGACACGCAGCTAAAAGCGATACCTTGATGACATTACCGCGTTATATGATAACAAGCATACATGATATGAAAGCATTTGAGCAAATGATTACTCAGAATGCAAAACGGTCTGTAAAAGTTCAAAAATAAATACTATTGTTTTAATCCATGGTTCTCCTGCCATTGGCAGGATAATGATTAATTGTATACATATTCTTTATTGAACTCTTTTACGAGAAGCGCATACACAAGCGCTCTGTATTTATTTCTATTACTGTTTCCCATTTTTTCACATGCTGCTTTGATAGCAGCGTACATCGCTTCATCCGAAGCATAAATTCCTAATTTATTGATCAAAAAATTGGTTTTAATGGTCTCAAGTTCACTTCCTTGAGTGCATGCAACCGTTTCACTGTCTGCATTATAGATAGAAGGTCCAAGTCCGCCTGTCACTTTGCTGATCAGCTCATCAGATAATCCAAGTCCAAGCTCCGCAGCATTTGCAATGTACAGAGCAATTTTTTCTTCTTTTTGGCTCATCATAAATTCCTTTGATTGAAATGTGGAATTAATTATAACATATTTTTAAATTTAACTATAATATATCTTTAGATTTTGTCATTATTATTGTTGCCAAAAAGTATCCAATTCATATTTTCATGATTGTTATGTGAAAAATAAGCAATTGCTTCAAAAGGGATTTTCTTTCGTTTTTTGATCACTGCAAAGTATTGAGGATCCAGTTCAAGCGCCATGGCGACATCTTTGTCATATATCTTTTTTGTTTCTAAACTTTGGGATATTATCTCTTTTAGTCTATTTATAATCTCTTCAAATTCCATAACTATTCCTTTATTTGCTGGGAATATGATAGCTATTTTTTATCTTTTAGGTTAAAAATATGTCTAAATGTAATATATTAAGAGAGTTGATTGAGGCAACAATAGTTTAAGTATGAATTCCACCTTGAAAAAGTGGAACGAATGAAAATTATAGCTTTTTGC
>JAFGWQ010000156.1 GCA_016937075.1 Campylobacterales bacterium
ATCTCATACGTAATTTGCCGTTTTTCTACCAAATCAAGGCGTTTAAATATATCAGCATTATCAAGCAAAAATCTCCTCATTTTAACAAAATCTCTTAATATTGAAATATTTATATCTATTGCAGTTTGACTGTTTAGCACGCTTGATAAGCTTGCCACTCCTTGCTCTGTAAATACAAAAGGTTTTGCGCCACCTAAATATTTCTTGGATGGTATCACAGATTGTGACACCATAAAATCAATTTCTATATCTGTTAACTCAAACATAAAGTCCAATGGAAAGCGTTCTATATTTCTCTTAATTGCTTGTTTCAGTGCCCTAGTTTCCACGCCGTATAGCTCTGCCAAATCCCTATCTAGCATCACCTGAGCATTACGAATGTTAAAAATCTTATCTTCAATATTCACATACGGAACCAAATCTCCCATAGATTACCTTCCTTTAGTCAAAACTATTTCTGATTTTTATATAGTATATTAAAATTGGATGTATACATAAAAATATGACAAATTGACATATTTAGTTACACTTCTTCAAGGCTGCTTTCTTTTTAGCTGAATCTTTTACATAGTTCTTCAACTGCCCTATTTTGATTTGATATTTTCTGGATTCCTGTCTTCACAGGAATGACGATTGATTAAGACCAAAACTATCTACTTCAAAGCTCCAAAGCGGTTACAAATTGCGACCAGTTCACTTTTTTCTTCTTTTGTTAATTAAAACATAAAATCTTAAGGAAATCTTGCTTGATCAAAAAAATAGAGCCGATATCAGCACTCTGCTGCCAAAATATTTTCGGATTTATTTTTGATATTGATAGAGTTCTTCAAGCAGATTTAAAAGCGGTAGATAAAACATCTCCACCTCTGCCATATCAATATCTCCTTGATTTGCAAAGAAAAAATGATTGTTCCTGTTGCGTCTGGTTCGGATGATAATATAAATTATCTCAGAGACAAGATCGGCTTTGTGAGTATCGTAAGAGATCTTTTCAAACAATATCTCTTGAGCACTTTTGATAGCTGTGCTGAGTGTTCCGGTATTGATCTGTGCAATATATTCTATCTGTAATGCTCTTAGTGTCTTTTCTAGCCATGGGTTTTTCTCTGCTGCTACTTTGCTTCCGTACTCCGAGTGCGCTCTTTTTCTAAAGAATGGTACTTCGTATTTCAAAAGTGAGGCTTTGAGCAATATCTCGGCAGCCAACGCGATATTTCGCCAAAAATCAATAGCTTCAAAAGCATTATGTTCTCTCACAGTATTAATCGTAAATAAACCGTTTTTATATATGACGATATCGTCCAATGCAACCAAATGTCTTGCATAAAAATAGTTTTCTTCGGCTATATTGCTGATATCTATAGTGTGCATCTATCCTCGCTTAAATATCATTGATTTGATATCTTGGCCTATTGCGTCGGCTACTACATTGCATTTTACGATAAACAAATAATATATCGGGCGCTTAGCCACCTGATATAGGCTTTCAAAATTACCCATCCCTTTTGCTATCACTATATCAGCACGCTCAAATATCTCTTTTGAGACGGTATTTGTCTTGTGTATCTCAAAACCTGGGGTTTCTATGCCGGTATCAATTATATCAGCGCAGCCGCTTAGGAACTGTGCTTCTTTTGGAGTCACATCATTGATGATCGGTTTGGTTCTAACAAAGTAATTTGCTTTGACATCATAATGCTTTTTGATCGTTTCTATAAGCAGTTTATCAAAAATATGTTCTCCGACATTATCACCCAATACAACTATCTCTTTTGCGGTTTTAAGCTCCTGCTCAAAGGTATCAAAATCATCAATAGAAAATTCTTTGCTAAAATGATCCTGTATCATTTCGCCAAGTTCAAACTGTTTTTGTGCGCCAAAATCTATGACATTGCCTATAACAGCCATCTTGATGGCATCTTTGATTGTTTGGACAAAAGAGGTATCTATCTTTAGTGCTTCTTGTGTAGCGAGCTGTTTGGAGAGAAGCACCGGATCATCATCCCCCGTGATATCCGATATGGCTTCATATATCTCTTTGGCAATTTGGGGTGGTGTATATGAGAAATCGTGTTCAGTTAATATCTGCGCGGTTCTATCTAATATTTTTTTGCTTTTAATATCATCTAGCTCTAAAAGTTTCGTAACTTTCAGCGCTTGGTTCATTAAACATACTATACAGTCTGATTTTATATTCAAGTGTTCTCTCTTATTTGATATTCGTAATTATAGCATTGGGAAATTAATTGTTGTGAGGGAGCAAAAAATCTTGCTGAACTACAAAGAAAAACTTTACAGTTGAATTTATTTAGTTATTTTATACTTTTTCAAACCTGCTTTTATAACTGCACTTTTGGCATAGTTCCTCAACTGCCCTATTTTGCTTGAATCCGTCAGCTATGCCACAAGCTCTGCTTGAACTAAGTATCTCACCCAGACTTTGATTACGAAGGTTACCTAGCTCCATAACAGCTTGATAGTCCAGGCAGCACGGCACTACTCTGCCGTCACTTAGAATTGCTATATGAGAATCTAGTCCACCGCAATATCCGTCTCCGTAAATCGGATTAGAGAGTGATGGCCACTCGAAATAGTCATCAAAATGCAGCAGTATCTTGGAAGCCAACCTTAGACCCTTACCCTCATTGACATAATCCACTTTTACACCAAAAAACTCGGACAATTTGGCAAAAACTTTAGCATTAAACTCATCTTCGCTTTTACCCTCGCCCATATTCCAAAGTCTGAGATTCAAAAACGGCTCCGGATTATTGGCCAGCTTATCTTTGCAAAGAACAAGTACGGAAGATAAATATTCATCTAAAGAAAGTTTAGTGGTGTTTTTATTGAAGCTATTTAGAGAGATATTAAGCTGTCGCACGCTCGGATGCAATAGAGTGGAGTACGTGTGTTTTGGTATATGAAAACCGCTTGTGGTTATCATAGCTCTCATACCGTGGGATTCTATGATATCTAGGTAATCTTGAAGGTTAGAAAGCACCAAAGGGTCACCCATGACATGACAAACTATCTCTTTTGTATGATATGAAGCTTGAGATACGATAGAATCAAAAAAATCAAGCTCCATTATCTTGTTTTGAGTATTTTTAGCAGGACAAAAAGAGCATGCAAGCCCGCATATATTTGTAAGCTCTACATATATGCGATTAAATTTCATAAAGGACTATTTTTTCTTCGCAAAGTCATCGACGCTTTTTTCTAAGCTCGCCAAGAAATGTTCTATCTTTATGCCTATTTCTTCAATAAAATTTCGGCTTTGTTTTAAGTCTACTTCAATGTGCTCATTGTCTACTTTAAGCCCAATGTTTTGAGCTAACTCTGAGCTGCTTTCTTGAATATTTTGCCCAATATTTTGGGCTTTGTCTTTGATCTGTTGTTGAATATTTCCAAAAAAGTCTTTTGTCTTGCTAGTATCTATGGCTATCTTATCTTCCGAGACATCTATCCCCATATCTGATAAAATATTTTGATTTTGTTCGTTCTTTTTGTTCGACATAACTTCTCCTTTTTTGGCATGAACGCGATTATACCATACCTTGAGTGAACTTTGGATACAATATCGCACTAACAAAAAACATTAAGGAATAAATATGGGACTAGGTATAGGCTTGGTAGGTTTGCCAAATGTAGGTAAATCGACAACTTTTAATGCTCTGACAAAGGCGCAAAATGCACAAAGTGCAAACTATCCTTTTTGTACTATAGAGCCAAATAAAGCAGTTGTACCTGTGCCGGACGAGAGACTCGAAGAACTAGCCAAGATAGTCAACCCTGAGCGTATACAATACTCTACACTTGATTTTGTGGATATCGCCGGACTTGTAAAGGGTGCTAGCAGAGGCGAAGGACTAGGCAATAAATTTCTATCAAACATACGTGAAACAGAAGTGATATTACACATAGTCAGATGTTTTGAAGATGAAAATGTCGTACACGTCGAAGGTTCTGTTGATCCGCTTAGAGATGTTGAGATCATAGAAGAAGAGTTATTGCTTGCAGATATAGAATCATTACAAAAAAGAATCGACGCACTAAACAGAAGAGTAAAAGGTAACGACAGAGAAGCCAAAGCGCAACTAGAAATAGCCCAAGAGCTAATGGCATTTATCAACGAAGGCAATCCTGTCTCTGAGTTTGGCAAGCAAGATGATGAGGCTTTTACTACACTCAATCGCGAGCTTAGATTTCTAACGGGCAAAGAGATAATCTACGGGGCAAATGTAGACGAAGATGGGTTAGACGAAGATAGCGAATATGTCAAAAAACTAAAAGATTATGCTGCTAAATTCAATCGCGAAGTCATCAAGCTTTGCTCTAAGGTCGAAGAAGAGATGGTGGACTTTGACGACGAAGAAAAAGCAGAGATGCTATCTTCTCTTGGTGTAAAAGAATCAGGACTAGACCAGATCATCAAAAAAGGTTTTGCAAAGCTTGGTCTTATGAGCTACTTCACCGCAGGAGTCAAAGAGGTACGCGCTTGGACAATTAGACAAAACACAACTGCACCAAAAGCGGCGGCGGTCATTCATAATGATTTTGAAAAAGGATTTATCCGGGCAGAAGTCATAGCATATGAAGATTTTATAGCTTACAAAGGCGAAGCAGGAGCAAAAGAAGCCGGCAAGATGAGATTGGAAGGCAAAGAATATATCGTACAAGATGGGGATATCATGCATTTCAGATTCAATGTATAAATAGATCAAAGGGGGGAAATGATGAAAAATATTTTACTTGCTGTATTAGCAGCTTTATTTTTAGCAGGATGTGGCAATGAAAGAGGTTCTTTTATGCTTAGCACTACAAGTGATCAAAATCTAACTGAGACGACTAAAAATCTGGAAAACGCTTTGCAAAAAGAAATGTTTACCTTGGTTGATACATTAGATCATAAAACAGTAGCAGACAAATACAACATCTCTATTCGTCCGCAAAAAGTAGTCAGATTTACTTATCCTCAAGTGGCATCCACTTTGATCTCTTGCAATCCAAGCATGGGCATGGAAGTGCCATTCAAGATACTCATCTGGAATGATTACGGCGGCAAAACGCATATAGAGTATCTCAACCCTGAATATTGGTCGCTCACACATAATATCAAAGACA
>JAFGWQ010000157.1 GCA_016937075.1 Campylobacterales bacterium
CATCATAACAATAGAACTTTCCTCCAAACAATATGGATTGCTTGAAGATGCATTACTAGGGCTCAAAAATAAAATACACGACAATTTTCCTCAAATAAATAAACTTTTTATAGAGCTTACAAAACCGGATATATTAGATAATTGCAATGTAGGAATAAGTCAAAAGTGGATTTTTTAAAAAAATGCACACAAAACTCTATTTTTTTGCTATAATTAAAAAAAACTTAAACCAGAATGGAGTCTAGTATGAGAATATTGATTATCGAGGATGAAGTAACACTAAGCAAAACGCTCTCCGATGGACTCAAAGAGTTTGGATATCAAAACGATGTTGCAGAAAATCTCAATGACGGGAAATATTATATAGGCATAAGAAATTATGATTTGGTACTATTAGACTGGATGCTACCGGATGGAAACGGCATAGATATCATCAAAGAGATCAAAGCTAATTCTCCAAAAACATCT
The DNA here is from genome assembly GCA_016937075.1 of Campylobacterales bacterium. Taxonomy (GTDB): domain Bacteria; phylum Campylobacterota; class Campylobacteria; order Campylobacterales; family Sulfurovaceae; genus BN30871. The sequence continues at coordinate 469 of JAFGWQ010000157.1, forward strand.
ATCATTATGCTTTCAGCCAGAGACGACAGAGAAAGCGAAATAGAAGCTTTACGTGCAGGAGCTGATGATTATATCAAAAAACCATTTGATTTTGAAATTTTATTGGTCCGTATTGAAGCTAAGCTTCGTTTTGGCGGCTCCAATATCCTAGAAATAGGAAACCTTGTCATTAATCCCGAAGAAGAAAAGATCATTTATGATGGCAAAGAGATAGAACTCAAAGGCAAACCTTTTGAAGTTCTAACTCATTTGGCAATGCACAAAGATCAAATAGTATCAAAAGAACAGCTTCTTGATGCTATTTGGGAAGAGCCTGAACTTGTTACTCCAAACGTTATCGAAGTTGCAATTAATCAAATTCGCCAAAAAATGGATAAGCCGCTTGGTATTACGACCATTGAAACAGTACGAAGAAGAGGCTATAGGTTTTGTTTTCCCAAAAAAGCATAAGAGTTCGTTTTTTACTACAACTTAGCGTTGCTATGGCGACGCTTTTAGTTTTCTTTTCCAGTATTCTTTATACATATATTAGTTACAGTACGGACAAACAGCTCGAAGATGGCATTATAAAGCATGCCAACTATCTTTTTGCTACATACCCAGATATCGAACATACTGTTTCTACCCAACAGGAAGTTCTAAGACAAACACTCAATATTGAGGCAAATATAGTTACGGTCAAAACAAATAATCCATCCATAACGAATATAGTAAGATACAAAGATAAGCAAGGGCATTTTATTATGGAAATGCGTATCCCATATCGTTCTCATGCGCTTACCGGGGCAGAAAGCTATCTAATCATAAAAACAGACATTACTCAAGCAAAAAAATTGCAAGCCGAAGTTTATAGAGCTATTCTTTTTTTAAGCGCTATTACTATGGTGATTATCATAATTTATGCTTTTTTCTTGTCAAATATGCTACTAAATCCTATAAAAACACTAAACAATAAACTATCAAAGATGGATGAAAATATGCTACAAAACATAGATCTGTCATCTCTTCCAAGTGAATTTCAACCGCTTGGCAAAACTCTTAACCGTTTGATTATGCGCATACAGAATTTTATCAAATATAAAAAAGAGCTCTTTATCGGAAGTGCACATGAATTAAAAACACCACTGGCTGTTATGAAGACTAAGAATCAAGTTACTTTACTCAAAAAAGACAGCACAAAAGAGATGCTAAAAGAAGCCTTGATGCAAAACATTGTTTCAATAGACGAGATGAACAGAACAGTCTCTTCGATCTTAGAATTTGGCCGTGCGGAAGGTGCCCAGCTCGAAACTCCGGAAAATATAGATATTATCTCATTTTTGCACCAAAAAATGGATGGCTTTAGCATATTGGCCCAAAATCAAAAAAAACATTTCTCATATGAATTATCCCCAAGAAGCCTTATGGTTACAATCCAACCATTGCTGCTTACTCAAATAATTCAAAACTTTGTTCAAAATGCCCTCAAATTTACTCCTGAAGGGAAAAGTGTTTTGCTTAAAAGCAAACTAAAAAAACATGACTTTATAATCGAGGTCATTGATGAGGGTTGTGGCATAGATGAAAGCAAGGACTTATTTGCTCCTTTTGTGAGAACAAAAGAGTCTCAAGGTGTTGGATTGGGGCTTTTCTTGGCTCAAAGTGCTGCACAAGCATTAAGGGCAACGATATCATTAAGAAACAGGCCAAAGGGCAATGGTGCCATAGCATCCTTGATACTTCCAATTGAAACGACGAAAAAATGAAACATTTTTTATTTTTAAATAAACAATAAGCTTTAATGGGTTATAACTCTTAAAATTTATTATATGAGGAATTATATATGGCGTTAATGATTGGTGATGAGTGTATCGCATGTGATGCATGTCGCGAAGAGTGTCCAAACGAAGCAATTGAAGAGAGTGAGCCGGTATATTTTATCGATCCGGATCGCTGTACAGAATGTGTCGGGTACTATGATGAACCTTCTTGTATTTCAGTGTGTCCCGTTGATTGTATAGTACCGGACCCAAACAATATAGAAAATACGGATGAATTGATGTTTAAATACGAACAATTGCAAAACGAAGAATAATTGCAGTATGGCAAAACGAACTGCTATCATAGATATAGGCTCAAACTCAGCGAGACTTGTTATCTTTGAACGCAGCAGTCGTTTTGGCTTTAGATTAATATGCGAACAAAAAAGCAAAGTACGCATAGGTGAAGGAGCATATAGCAAAGCAGGTTTTCTGCAGCCCATTGGCATCAAAAGAGCTTTTTTCGCCTTAAGTGCTTTTACACAAACAATTCAAAAATATTCTGCAAATAGTACTATTTGTGTCGCTACTTCAGCTCTTAGGGATGCTCCTAATGCAAAAGAGTTCATATCAATCATCAAAGACAAGCTTGGGATCAAAATAAAAGTCATAGATGGCAAACAAGAAGCTTTATATGGCGGTATTGCTATTGCGAATCTGCTTCCTTTCAAAGATGGGATATCAATAGATATCGGTGGCGGTTCATCAGATATGACACTGATGAGAAATGGCAAGATCATAGACACTTTCTCTCTAAATATCGGTACAGTTAGGATAAAAGAACTTTTTTTTGATTGCAACCGCCCGATCAATGATGCAAAAGATTACATAAAACAAGAACTGATTAAACTTCCTGATAATTTTATAAATGATCTAGCCATCGGTATAGGCGGAACAGCTAGGGCTCTTGGAGATGCTATCATGAAAGAATCACTGTATCCTCTGGATAAACTTCATGGTTTCATGTATGATATTACCACACACAAAGAATATCTAGAAAATATAACGAATAGCAGCGCTATTGGACTAAAACATTTTAAACTCAAAAAAGATAGATACGATACAATCAGAGAAGGAACTCTTATCTTTTTGGAAATAGTTGCACATATACAAGCTAAGATGGTTATAACAAGCGGTGTAGGGGTAAGAGAAGGTGTCTTTTTGACTAAATTCCTAAAAAATAATAACTATACATTTCCTAAAGAAATAAATCCTAGTATCCAGAGCATACTAGATAGGTTTGATTCTGATCGTTCATATAAAACTCTGCAAACAAAAAAGCAAATTGCAAAAGAATTATGTAACATATTTAGCCAACATTTCGAATTCGCAAAGGGATACGAAAATGAACTTTTATCTGCTTTGATACTAAGTGACATCGGTAAAAATCTTACAATTTACAAGGCGAACAGACACTCGTTTTATATTGCCTTGCAAGAGTTGAACTATGGTTTTACCCATGAGCAAATGATTTTTATAGCTACGCTGCTTAGAGCCGGAAAGAGTGCAAAGATAAAAAAAACACTTCGCAAAAAATATGGCTCTCTTTTACCGAGAAAAAAAACTATGCGTTGGTATAGCTTCATATATACGCTTTCGCTTATGCTTTCTGAACATTCACACAATGCAAAAATTGCTTTTACATACAACAATCAAACACTTACTATCTCGTCAGATCAACCGCTATACTTGATAAAAGAAGCAATTAAAGCGATTGACAAACCTGCAAGCTTTGCTATCATCATAAAAGACACGCTGTATATACCGTCACAAATAATGGATATATAAAAACTTTTTAGACGATCGTATTGTTGTATTAATGGTTTTAGATATTATCATCGTGAATATATTTTTTTGTTAGATTCTCACACCACTTCGTGGTTCAGAATGACTGGAGGTTTGTCATCTTGAGAAGTCTTTAGACTTCGTGAAGATCTCTTTTTTTAGATTCTCA
>JAFGWQ010000158.1 GCA_016937075.1 Campylobacterales bacterium
AAATGGGTCCATAGTATTTGTGTCATCTCCTGATAATTGCTCTTTGTGCCAAGCATTTCAAAACGGCCCATCTGCTCCAAAGCATCAAAAAGCGAAAATGTTTTTTTGCTCGGTTTGTTCCACTTTACAAGTTTATCAGCAAATAAAAAATGTGAAAATCTATCATTTTGGCTTAATGCGCTCATACCTATAAGCGCTACAATTTCACGCATCACTTCACTCTTTTGTTTAATGGTACCAAAATAACTAGACCCTCCCATCATGGTAGCAACAGCCACATTGAGTTCCCGCTCTTCGTGATACATTTTCACAAACGGTTTTCCCATTTTTGCCGTTGTTTTCCAGTCTATTTTGCGTATATCATCTCCATACATATACTCACGAAGTTCTCCAAATTCAAATCCCTCGCCGTAAAATTTAGATATATGATTGCCAAGTCTTAGAGAATAAACTTGCTTTTGTGTTTTGAGAAGCAATGTTTTGGTATTTAGATACATTTAACTCTCATTTACGGAACAGGTACGCTATCTAATATTTGAGAAATGATATCATCCTGACTTACTCCGCTAGCTTGCGCTTCATAGCTAAGTATGATACGATGTCTAAGCACATCTTTGGCTATATACAATATTTCGTTCGGGGATACGTATGACTGGCCTTTTAAATATGCTATGGCTCGTGATGCTTTATAGAGATCTATGCTTGCTCTTGGAGATGCTCCAAATTCTATCATAGATTCCAGCTCTTCTAGTCCATAACTTTTTGGCTCTCTAGTTGCTACTACTATATCGACCATATACGCTTCGACTTCCTGGTCAATATGTATCTCCATCATCTTAGCAGTTGCAGCTTCTAGTTGCGCAATATCAACAATTTGTTCTATTTTTCCAAAAGTGGAGTTTGCTACTCTTCTAGCGATCTCGAGCTCTTCTTCTTTTGTATTATACCCCACTATCACCTTCATCATGAATCTATCCAATTGCGCTTCAGGCAAAGCATACGCACCTTCGTGTTCTATAGGGTTTTGAGTAGCCATTACTAAAAATGGCGGGGATAGCTTGAAGCTCTCATCGGCTATTGTTATTTGTTTTTCTTGCATTACCTCTAGCAATGCCGACTGCACCTTGGCCGGAGCCCTGTTGATCTCGTCGGCTAAAAGTAAATTTGTAAAAACAGGACCTTTTTTGATCTTAAAAGAGTTAGATGACGGATCATAGATCTGAGTACCTATAATATCGCTAGGCAACAAATCTGGAGTAAACTGTACTCTGCTAAAATGAAGTCCAAGACTCTTTGCAAGGGCATTTACAGTAGTAGTTTTGGCAAGACCAGGCACCCCCTCTAGAAGTATATGACCTCTACATAAAAGCCCGACCAGAAGGGTTTCAATCATTTTGTCTTGACCTACAACTACTTTACTGATCTCTTTCTTGATAACATCTGCAATGGTTTGCTTACTTGACACTTTATCCCCCTAAGTATTAAAGAAAGTATATAGTTTAGAGTTTTAATAGAAGATTAATGTGACATTATCAATCAAAAACTATAGACTAGTTTATGCCAAGCTCATCAATTCTATATTTTAGTATATACCCTTTATCATCTGCAAAATATATATTATCGCTGTTGTCGATCGCTATGCCTTCTTGATTAAACTCTGAAAGCTTTAAAGTGCTCAATATCTTTTTTTCTGCCATACTGTACAGATATAATCTGTTTTTGGTATCACTCACTATATAGAGTATACCGTTTTTCATCTCCAACCCCGAAGAGTCTTCTATTTCATGATAAATCTCATCAATCACCTTGGCTTTATTATCATCAATTTCTACAACAAATAGTTTAGCATCTTTTTTGGATAACGTTTGTAGTGAAAGGATATACTTATCTCCCATTTTCGCGATACCTTCTATGCCGCGTTTTTTGCCAAACTTGCCTAATCCTTCTATGTGTATATATTGCTTTGATTGTGATAATCTATCTACTTTGATCAAGCCGCCGCTCTCCAAAGCAAATATAAAATTGTTATCTTCACACACAACGCCCTCTAGATCATACTTTCCTATATTATGTTTATACATAATAGTACCGTTGGTGCCTATCTCATAAAAATAACCTTCATCATTTGCTACAACCAATGTATCACTGTTGCTGCAATACCCTATGCCGGATGCTTCCGGTATTGATGCTATAATGTGCTGCTTGCCTAATGATTGTTGACAACCGATCATTGTCAAGCCAACTATTATAATGCTAAAAATTACAGCTTTAGATCGATACATCCCCATAGATAGTCCCTTTGTAAAATCAAATTTTATAAATATCCAAGACAACAGTCCTGGTCTACTGTCTTAAATATCCAAATGCCGTAGCAATTATATCATCATCATCTTTGCTATGTGATTTAAGTGTTACTCTGTATTTGCTTGTATCTTCAAACTCTATAAATACATTTTCGCCATAACTTGAGACTTTTGATACACCTTTGCTAGCTGCTAGCAGCTTAATAGCCATGATATCGATAAATTGCTTGCTCATGGTATCTAATCTGCCAAATCTATCTTCTATCTCACCGGCTATCTCATAAACCTCACCTACGCTTTGGCTAAGTGCAAGCCTGCGATAAAGTTCAAGTCTTAATCTATCTTCACTTATAAGCTCTTCGTTTAGATAGGCATCAACAGCCAGTTTAACTTCAACGCTTTTTCTTTTTTCTTCTTGGATACCGCTAAGTTGCTTGATAGCCTCTTCGAGCATTCTAAGATATAGTCCATAACCTATCTGTTTTATGTGTCCGCTTTGAGCTTCTCCAATGATATTGCCTCCGCCTCTGATCTCTAGATCATGAAATGCAAGCACAGCGCCGCTGCCAAGGTCTGAATGCGATTCAAGCGCAACAAGTCTGCGTTTGGCAAGCTCGGTTAATCTCATTTTGTCTGCTACCATAAAATAACAATACCCTTCTTTGCCCCCGCGTCCTACTCTGCCTCGAAGCTGATGCAGATCGGCCATACCAAAGTTCTCTGCACCATCTACGATCATAGTATTGGCATGCGGCATATGGATACCTGATTCGACTATCGAAGTAGAAAGCAATATATCATACTCTCCTGCTTCGAATTTTATCATCTCGTCTTCTGTTTCTTTTGCGCTTATTTTTGAATGGAGTACCGCTATGCGAAGTGACGGAAGGATCTCAAGAAGTTCCTTTTTTTTATCATTTATAGAGGCTATGGAGTTATAGACATAAAATATCTGTCCGCCCCTGCGTATCTCACGCAAAAATGCCTCTTTTAATAACTTTTTATCATAGCTTTTTACAAAAGTTCTCACCCCTATTCTCTCAACCGGCGGAGTGAGTATCTCGCTAAAAGTTTTCACGCTTGATAATGCCAGATTGAGGCTTCTAGGAATAGGCGTGGCACTCATGCTGAGCAGATGCACATTGCTTGCCATCTCTTTTAGGCTCTCTTTTTGTTTTACTCCAAATTTATGCTCTTCATCTATCACTACAAGTGCTAGCCTATCAAACTCCACCCCAAGTAATGCATGGGTCCCTATGACTACATCTATAGTGCCATCCTTCAGCCCTTTGATAGCTATATTTTTTTCTTTGGCGGTACAAAATCTATCAAGTTTAGCTATGCTAATACCATATGGAGAAAGTCTTTCTTTTAGACTTTTATAGTGTTGAGAGCTAAGCAGCGTAGTTGGGGCAATCATGCATGCTTGATATCCGCTTTTAACACATGCGAATATCGCGTTCATTGCTACTTCTGTTTTACCAAACCCAACATCAGCACTAAGAAGTCTATCCATCATTTGCCCGCTCGCCATTTCTGCAAGTATGGAATTGATCGCTTCTTCTTGATCTTCTGTATGAATAAATCCGGCTTTGCTCATAAAGTCGGCTTGAAGTGATTCATTCAATGCGATATGAATACCTTTGGTAAGATGTCTTTTGGCTGAGAGGTTGACAATATCCGAAGCAATGGCAAAAAGTTTTTCTCTGACTTTTTCTTTGAGATTTCTAAAACTCATCTTGCCTAATCTGTCAACTGCAGGCAAAGCTCCGCCTTCGGCAACATATCTATCTATGACATCTAGATTTTCAACAGGCACCAACAGCATATCTTCATTTTGATATACTATTACTACAAACTCACGCACTGCTCCTAAAACTTCTCGTTTCTCTATTGCTCTAAAAAGCCCTACGCCGTGGGTTTCATGAACTACATATTCGCCTGGCTTAAGCTCATCTAGAATGAGCATACTTTTTTTTACTTTTTTTGGTTTGGCTGGGGTATTTAGTGAAACTATCAGCTCATTTGCACTTAAGATATTTATGATACCGTCTTGATATGCAAAGTTGAGTCCATCAAACGAATCGAGCATGCTGCCACGTACCATACTTTCATTTTTGGCGATTACGGTGATCTTCTTATCTTTGTGTGTATTTAATAGTTTATTTATATCGGTTATTTCAATATCACGATAAATTTTTGATTCAGGTATCATTTGAAGGTCTTTAAAATCGACCTCATCTTCTATGTGAGTTGCTGCAATAGGCTTAAAAACATTCAGAGGATCATACCCCAAGTCATTTAGTACCCACCAGCCTTGCGAATCTATATCTTTTATAAATACTTCGTATGGTGTCGTCTCTGATCTGCTTTTTAGTGCCTCGTTTTGAGCAGCATCCAATGCCAAAAGAGCCGGGCATATCACAATATCTTCAAGCTCATCTTTATTGCTTTTTTGTGTACTGATATCAAATTGTCTAATGCTCTCCACTTCATCACCAAAAAGTGAAATTCTATATGGCATCACAGCATCCAAAGGATAAACATCTATGATATCTCCACGAAAAGAGACTTCTTTTTTGCCTGTGACGATATCTACAAATTGATAGCCCCAATTATAAAACATCTCTTTTACTTGAGAATTTATCTTGTCTCCAAAAGCTATGGTAAAAGTATCAAAGTATTCTTGCTTTGGAAATGGAAGCTTCAAAGTACGAGCAGGAGAAATGAGTATTTTTGGATTGTTTGCACGATAGTAAGAGCCAAGCTCTACAAGCAGTTCTCCGAACTCTTCTTGATATGGACGCAGATCCTCACCGACTGACAATCTAATATCAGGCAATACAAATGCATTAATATTTGTCAAAGTTGCTATATGGCTTATCTGTAAAGCTTCTTTATCATTGTTGCACACTAGCACCAAATCGTTTTCTCTCAAAGAGGCTAAAAAATCATAGACGGCACTAGAATACATATATTGTGTGATACTTTTTATTTTTTGCTTTTCGGCAAAGCAGCATCCGAATCAACTATTTTTGTATCAATGAGATTATGATATTTGCTTTCTACTTCTGCATATCGGCTTAGCAGAGAACTTCCTTTGACTGCTGTTTTGCCATCGAAAAAGCCGTTTTCTTCTACTGTAATTTTAGAATATATCAATTGCCCAACGGCTCTGCCGGTAGATAAAATATGTATCATATTTGCATCTATAATACCGTCTACCAATCCGCCGATAACGATAATATCTGTTTTGACCTCACCGTAAAGCTCACCTTTTTCTCCTATAGTTACTGTCTGATTAGACGAAATAGCCCCCTCAAATTTCCCATTTATCACAACATCACTTTGGGTTGTAATGCCCCCTACTACATTACAATCATCTGCTATAATAGTCGCATTGTACGAGCTTAACTTCGAATTCGTTTTACTAAAGATTCCCATGGTACGTCCTTTTGCTGTTTAAATATTTTATTATAGTTTACCATACTCCAACTAATAAATGGTCTAGGATTGATGGCCTTCCCTCTATAATGTACCTCATAGTGAAGATGCGGACCGGTGGAGCTGCCGCTATTGCCTCCAAGTCCTATAATCTGACCTTTTTTGACAATATCGCCTATCTTGACCTTTGTTCCGCTCAAATGAGCATAAGCTGTACTAAAACCATATTTATGTCTCACAACCACCAATTTCCCATATCCGCCGATATCTTTATTCACTGACCTTGTGACGATACCGTTAGCCGCGGCATAGACAGGTGCGCCTATTTGAACTCTCAAGTCAATACCGTGATGCATTTTTTTAGTTTTAAATATAGGGTGGGTTCTGTATCCAAAAGCAGATGTGATGACAGGACGCCTTACCGGTGAACCGTTTGGTATATGTTTCAAAATAAACTTTTTGAGCTCATGATCTCTTTTTAACTTGGCCAATCTGCTTTCAGCAGTACTCTTTTCTTTTGAGGCAACACTCTCTTTTTGTTTAAATACTTCCGGAGGATTGCTCATTTTTTCATAAGCAGTAATCTTCTCTTCTAATGCTTCAAATTTTTCATCCAATTCTTCATATGCTGCTATTTTATTTTCCAGATCTTTCTGATAAAGCTCATTCAATGATGTCAGCTCCATTACTTTGTGTGTCAAAATAGGTATTACAATAGCTCCACCTATGGCTACAAAGCTGATAAAGGCAATGATCCAAAATAAAAATCTTCTAAAAAGTTTGGTAAGACTGTATGATTTGGTACCTCTTATGTCTGATATGGTGATTATAACTCTATGTTTCATCGCACCTCTTTGGATTTCAAAAAGGCTTCAACGACCGCAAAAGACCCGAACACCAAATACTCATCTTCTGGATTGATAATACCATCAAAAAAATCATAAGGGATTTCTAGTTCTTTAAGGGTATTTTCTAAAAATTCTATTTTTAATGCTCTTGGAGAATCGATCTTTATGATCAAAAGCTTTTTAATTTTTGGTTTTAGTAATTCCAATATCTGTCTATAAGGTTTATCTTCTAATGTATTGTATATAAGCACGATGGGTTTATCAAGCAATTTGTCTATCGCCTTTGCCGCAAGGAGATTGTGTCCTACATCAATATGAACATTGGGCGCATATGGGAAATATCTGCCCATCATTATCCATGTATATAGATTTTGTACATCACATACCAATCCCAAAACATCAAGTGCCGCGCAAGCTGTGACGGCATTGTCTATCAGAAAATCTCCCCATGATTTTTCTAATGCAATATTTTGAATACTCTGAGTATACGAAGAGGTTTCTCTGGTAACAAAATGTAGCTCGGCGTCTTTTTGCAATGCTATTTTATTAGCAACATGTAAAACTTCTTGATGTATTTGAGGTGCGATCACAGCTTTTTTGTCTATACTCCTTAGCTTTGTGCTCGCAATACTGCTAATATCATTTCCCAAAAATGCTTGATGATCATAATCGATGGGCATTATTACGCTCAGGACCTTTGGTACCACGTTTGTTGCGTCATGCTCTCCGCCCATTCCGGCTTCCAATACTATATAATCACATT
>JAFGWQ010000159.1 GCA_016937075.1 Campylobacterales bacterium
GGCCCGTTGATTTTATTTCTGCATGGCTTTCCCGAATTTTGGTATCAATGGCGTAATCTACTGCCTGAATTTAGCAAAGATCATCGCGTCGTTGCACCAGATATGCGCGGCTATAACTTGTCGGACAAACCGACGAAACCAGAACAGTATCAGATGCACTATCTGGTAGAAGATGTGCGTGCATTAGTAGAACATCTAGGATATCAGCGCTTCACGCTCGTTGCACATGATTGGGGTGGTTTCGTTGCGTGGAATTTTGCAATGGCGCATCCCGATTGCCTCGACAGACTCATTATCGTGAATTCGCCTCACACCGCAATTTTTCGCCGTGAACTTGCACAAAATCCAATGCAGCAGCATGCCAGCACATACATGCAACTATTTCGTAACCCTCGTGCTGAAGCGATTCTGTCTGCAAAAAATTACGCCAAAATGACACAAATGCTATTTGGTAGCGGTCTCTTCGGCTCTGAGGAGGAGACACGGTCGTACATCACCGCCTGGTCGCAACCTGGAGCGCTTACGGGCGGACTCAACTATTATCGGGCAATGACAGGACAGAAATCAGTGAATATGCCCGAACTTTCTTCGGCGATGATCAATGTTCCCACGCTTGTTATCTGGGGCGAAAAAGATACTGCGCTTTTGGCAACGAATCTTGATGGTCTCGAACAATACGTACCTGAACTCACCGTCAAACGTATTCCGGATGGCACGCATTGGGTGATTCATGAAGAACCGCAGACTATTATTGCTATGATGCGCGAATTTTTGGCGGAAGCCTAAAAGTCTCGATGAGTATGTTTCACCTGATTCCACCTCTACTGAGGTGTAACGAGAAGAAAAGAAGGAATAAAATGTTTGAAACCGAATTTTGTAAAGTTGAATATTTAGAAAAATATAGTGCTGTATTTTGTCAATGGAAAAAATTCTGCAAATCAGATGACTACAGAAACCCTTTTGAATTTGGATTAAAACTGATCTTTGATCAAAATGCAACTGCATGGATAACAGATACGACGAATGGATTCGAAAATGAACCAGAAGATACCCAATGGTTATTAGAAAATTTTATTCCAAAAACCATAAATAGTTCTTGCGATACTATTATTTTCATTATAAAAAACAATAGCCCATTAAAAAACGAGATAGACGAACAAACAAAAGCACTGTCTCAATATTTTAATGTAAAACGAATTGAAAGTCTAGATGAGATAAGCCTTTAGGAAATGATAATAAATAGTTGGACATCACAATGAACTACACGGAAACAGAAAAGGAGGTAATAGGGCTCTGCGTCAGCTTAGAAGCCGCGGGCGATATGGCTAACCATGCCTTGCTTGAAATGCGGAGAGTAGAGCAATGCCCAGATGAGGCAGAGGTGTATTTTAAAACACACATTCATCAGCAATTATTTCTAATTCGTCTGTTGGATTTTGTGAGCGAAAATTCAAATGGCCAACTTACTGGGCACAAAGGCTCGTGTCTTTCCTTGCTTAAGCAGGCAAGTAAATCTCGAAAATTTGATATTGAAGGTAGTGTTAAGAGTCTTTCGAAGGCTGTAGAGGAGCTTGAAGCATGGTTAAACTACAAAAGAAGAATCAAGTTATGGTTGCCTACGCTCGATTTAAAAGCGGAAATAGAAGTCTCAAGGCTGGACTTCTTGTTTATTGCTGCTAACCACTCGAAACATAATCTCTCTCGCCTTTCAGGAGTAACCTCTAGAATTAAAAATTTGCTTAGTAAAAATGGCTATAGCGTTGACGTTGAGCATATCCCTCTTGCACTAGATGATTTTCAAGAGCATCTAAACGGGAATTATTTCATCTACTATGGAACGTTGTTGTGCGAACTAATTAATAATCTTATTTGGGGCGTACATTTATACCTGCACCCTCAGTATTTGAAGTCATATGTTTTTACTAATGAGGTTTCATTTCTTCGTTATGAGTATGTATATCCAGATGACGTGGTTTCCCAAGTACCTCGACAGTGGTTTTGGAGATTAATGAACAACGTGAGGTCGAATCCATATATAGAGAGGTTTAGAGGAGCTCATTATCTCAAAGAGCAAAGTTCACTTGAATTGTATGAATGATTCATGTCTAGCAATACCTTCACCTCGTTACACCTCAGGAGAGGTGTAACGAGAAAAAAAGTAGCAGTACATATCGAAAAAAAGAGATTAATTAAAAACCAGCAATCCGCTTTTTGATCGGTCATTTCAGACGTTAAATCCACTTATTGTGCAAAAAACTAAAATTGTGATGCTATACTTACAAATAACAAGGATTTCTATAGTCCGGATACCAAACTTTTGAGGTGTAAATGAAACGTCACTATTATCCATACACAGAGTTTAGAGATGATCTAAAAACATTGACACAAAAGATAGACAAACCATTTGATACTATTGTCGGTATATCTCGCGGCGGGCTCAGTATGGCTCAGATGCTAGGTGAGTATTATGATATACGTAAAGTGTATGCTATAAACTCTATTGGTTATGATGATACTGTCAAGCTTGATGAGGTGAGGATATTCAATATTCCAGATCTAAGTGATTCCAAATCAGTATTGATAGTTGATGATATAGTTGACAGTGGCGATACATTAGTCAAAATTTTAGATCTATTTAAGAGCAGATATCCTCATGTCAATTTCTATGTAGCCTCTATTTTTTATAAGAAAAGTGCTAAAATTGCACCAACTTGGTATGTAAAAGAAGCACCAAGCTGGATCGAATTTTTTTGGACAGTTGATTTAAAAGAGGATAGAGTATGATTTTGATGATAGACAATTATGACAGCTTTACTTATAATATAGTCCAATATTGTCGTGAACTAGGAGCTGATCTCAAAGTCATCAGAAATGATGAGATGACCATAGAGGAGATAAAAGCATTACATCCCGAGAAGATCATCTTATCCCCTGGCCCTGCAACTCCTGATGATGCAGGCGTAACATTGGATGTTATCAGAGAATTTGGCGACACTACGCCTATATTTGGTATCTGCTTGGGGCATCAAAGTATCGCTCAGGCTTATGGAGCCGAAGTTGTGAGAGCTGCACATATGATGCATGGGAAGACTTCGCAGATAGTTGTTGACAAGCCTACTGCGATTTTTGATGATCTGCCAAATGAATTCCGTGCTACTAGATATCACTCTCTTATCGTACGTCCTGACTCTTTGCCTTCAGATATCATACCGACTGCACACAGCAAGGACGACGGAGAGATCATGGCTCTTGAGATCAAGGATAAGCCGATCTATGGCGTTCAATTTCATCCGGAATCAATCATGAGCGAATATGGACACGAGATGCTTGCCAACTTTTTGAAGTTATGAGATTATTTGTCTATAGCATTATAGTTTTATCGTATTTTGCTGTTGTACTATATTTAGCTATTGTAATCCCAATTACTCCAAACGAAGCAGAATTGTTTTATGCATCAAATGATCTAGTATCAAAGTTGATGCATCTAGGCGATACTCTGGTCGGTGGTCTTTTTGGCCTGAGATTTTTCTTTTTGATGGCCGGTTTGTTTTCTATTGCGTTGTTTTATATAGTTGCAAATGATACATTTAAAGACAAAAAAGATGCCGCGCTTGCTACAGCAATTTTTGCGATGCTGCCGGGTATCATTATAGGCAGCGTATTGGCAAATATTGCAATGCTTGTGCTTTTGTGTATACTGCTTTATCTCATTGCCTATCATCGCAAATGGTATATATTGGAAATTATAGCTCTAGCGGCTCTATTTTTGTTGCATGATGCTTCCATCTTGTTTTTTATTGCTATAGCAATTTATGGTGCAGTGAATAAAGAAAAGCGAACATTGGTTTACGGATCGGTATTTACGATTCTTTTGATTTTTCTTGATAGGGGAATTGAGATAGGCGGCATACCAAAAGGACACTTTGTTGAAATTTTTGCTATTTATGCATCGCTATTTTCTCCATTTGTTTTTTTGTATTTTATGTATACGATTTATCGTATTTGGCTTAGAGAACATAAAAGCATCATTTGGTATATATCATCAATAGCGTTATTTTTATCTCTCCTGCTTTCGATTAGGCAACGAATTTTTATCACAGATTTTGCACCATACATATTTATCGGTATTATATTTATGATGCAAATTTATTATCAAAGTTTGAGAGTTAGGCTTCCGGCTTTTCAAGTTGTATATAAACGAGGCTTATGGGTTTCTTTATCTATTTTAATATTTAGTATTTTATTTATATTGTTGCAACCATTAATTTTTAGTGTTACTCATGGGTTATATTTTAATTTTACCAATAAAGTATATGTCCCATATCTATTATCTCAAGAATTAAAAGCATCAGGCAAGCACTGTTACGATACCAAAAGAATCAAAGAAAGTTATCAATTGCAATATTACGGCATTACCTCTTGTCAAAACTAATATTATAGATAAGTAATTGTTTCTAAAATACACACTATCACTATAATCATAGTTTTCAACATCAATTGCAAAAAAAGTTAAAACATTATCATGGTAATATATCTAACCAACTCAAAAAAGGAGAACTCAATGGCTCAAAAAGCGATTAGAGAGTATGATGCTAAGACGATTTTAGCAAAACATTGGGATAAGTATTTTCCAGATTTTACTTATGCCTATGAAACCATAATGGTTCAAAACGGAGCAGAACTCAAAAGTGCTGCTGCAGAAAAAACATGGCTTGCCAATAAACCTTTGGTCGCTAAGCCGGATATGCTATTTGGTAAAAGAGGCAAAAACGGCCTAGTACTATTTAAAGACAACAAACCTGGTGATGTTAGCTTGGATAAAGCTGCAAGCTGGATTGATGAGAAATCAAGTACTAAACAAAATGTATATTTTTCATTTGACGGCGATACACCAACCGGAGAACCAAAAACTGACTATTTGACTCATTTTATCGTTGAGCCGTTTACTCCACACGAACAAGCTGAAGAGTATTACATCAGTGCTACATGTGTTGGCGATGATGATGTGCTTTATATGTCAGCCGAGGGCGGTATGGAAGTAGAAGAAAATTGGGATAAAGTTACAGAAGTAACATTTGCTATTACTGAAACCGAAGAAGAAATTGAAGCAAAGATCAGAGCAAATATCCCAAAAGATGTTGCAGAAAAAGACAAAGAAGGATTTGCTAAATTTGCAATCGGTTTCTTTAAAGCATACAGAGAACTGAACTTTGCTTATCTTGAGATCAACCCTTTTGTTATGCAAGGCAACAAAATTGAACTTCTTGATATGGTTGCAAAACTAGATGACACTGCCGGATTTATGATGACAGAGCAATGGGGTGATATCGAATATCCAACCTCTTTTGGTATGGAAGAAAAATCTCCTGAAGTTATGGCTATTGAAGAAGCTGATAGCAAATCAGGTGCTTCACTAAAATTAACTGTTCTTAAGCCGGATGCTAGAATTTGGACTATGGTAGCAGGCGGCGGCGCATCTGTTGTTTATGCTGATACGATCGCAGACCTTGCAGGTATTGAAGATTTGGCAAACTATGGTGAGTATAGTGGTGGACCGACAACAGGCGAGACTCAATTTTATGCAGAAACATTGCTTGATCTTATGACAAGAAGCAAAGATCCAAAAGGTAGAGAAAAAGTTCTTATCATAGGTGGAGCTATCGCAAACTTTACAGATGTTGCAAAAACATTTACAGGTATCATTTTGGCATTTGAAAAATATGCTGAGAAAATGAAAGATGTAGGCGTGAAGATTTATGTCAGAAGAGGCGGACCAAACTATGAAAAAGGTCTTAAAGATATCAAAGAAGCAGCCGATAGACTTGGTCTTTGGATTGATGTATATGGACCAGAAACTCACGTGACAGATATCGTGAGAATGGCAGTAGAGGGATAAGGAGAACAAATGGCACAATTATTTACAAAAGATACACAAGCAATTTTTTGGAACAACAACACGAGTGCGATCCAAAGAATGTTGGATTATGATTTCGTAATCGGCAGAAAAACTCCTTCAGTTGCAGCTATCGTAGCTCCAACCGGAGATAGTAAATTCCAAAAATTCTTTTGGGGCGGCGATGAGATCATGGTGCCTCTATTTAAAAATACTGCAGAAGCAAAAAAAGCATTCCCTAATGCTGATGTGCTTTTAAACTTTGCATCTTTTAGAACTGCTTACGATGTAACTATGGAAGCTTTAAATCTTGGCGGGTTCAAAACTATCATGATCACAGCTGAAGGAATACCGGAAAGACTTGCTCGCGGTATGAACGCAAAAGCCAGAAACCTAGGTGTCACCGTGATTGGACCTGCTACTGTCGGTGCTATCGCTCCGGGTGCATTCAAGATAGCTAATATCGGCGGAACAATCGAAAATATTATCAACTCTAAACTTCACAGAGCTGGAAGCTGCGGACTTGTAACTCGCTCAGGCGGACTATTTAATGAGCTTTCAAATATCATAGCTATCAATGCGGACGGTATTGCTGAAGGTGTTGCAATAGGCGGAGACAGATTCGTTGGTTCAGTATTTATTGACAATCTTCTTAGAATGCAAGATAATCCAGAAGTAAAATATATGCTTCTTCTTGGAGAAGTAGGCGGTACCGAAGAGTATAAAGTTATAGATGCTATCAAAGAAGGCAAAATCACTAAACCAATTATCGCATGGTGTATTGGTACAATCGCCAAACATTATAGCAGCGGTGTTCAATTTGGTCACGCTGGTGCTAGCGCGAATGCTGAGCGTGAAACTGCAGATGCTAAAAATAAAGCTATGAGCGATGCTGGCATTTATGTTCCAAGTTCATTTAATGACCTTCCAAACAAAATAGCCGAAGTTTACGGTAAACTAAAAGCTGAAGGCGTTATTACTGAAATCACTGAACCTGCTATTAATGCTATACCATCAGTTAGAAAAAGCAAAAACTTTATTTGTACTATTAGTGACGATAGAGGTGACGAGGCCACTTATGCAGGTTTCCCTATTTCTAGCGTTGCTACTCCAGATACCGGCAAAGGAATCGGTGATGTTATTTCACTTCTTTGGTTCAAAAAACAGTATCCAAAATGGGCTACTCAATTTATAGAAACTGTTATCAAAACTGTTGCAGACCACGGTCCGGCAGTTAGTGGTGCTCACAATGCAAAAGTTACGGCTCGTGCAGGCAAAAGTGTAGTTGAGTCACTAGTAACTGGACTTTTAACTATCGGACCTAGATTTGGCGGTGCGATTGACGGTGCAGCAGAGCATTTCAAATATGCACATGACAACAACCTGTCTCCGGCAGAGTTCTTGAATCACATGAAAAAACTTGGTATTCCAATTCCAGGTATCGGTCATAGAATCAAATCTTTGAGAAATCCTGACCTTAGAGTAGTTGGACTTAAAAAATATGCAGCTGAACATTTTCCAAGCACCCCGCTTTTGGATTATGCACTTACTGTTGAACAACTTACAACATCTAAAAAAGATAACCTTATCTTGAATGTTGACGGAACTATCGGTATATTGATGGTTGATATGTGGAGAGCTTTAGGCTATAGTGAAGAAGAGATCAATGAATTCATTTCAAGCGGCACGTTAAATGCATTCTTTATTGCAGGACGTACTATCGGATTTATCGGACATGTTCTTGATGAGAAAAGACTTGCTATGCCAATGTATCGTCATCCAATGGACGATATTCTATATCAAGTTGATATGGCGGAAGAAATTTAACCATAATTTCTTTTTAATTTTTTAAACTTGCGATATAATGTTTATCATTATATCGCAAGAGGATTTTTATGTCCAAACAAAACAAAGCCTTTACACTCTTAGAAGCCATAGTGGTAATAGTGCTTATAGGTATTTTAGCCACAGTAGCAATCCCAAGGCTACAAACAGATACTACTCAAGAAGCTGCAGACCAAATTCTTTCTGATATTAGATACACCCAACACTTAGCACTTACCGATGATGTAACAAATCCAAATAATTCCAATTGGCAGCGAGCTTTTTGGAGTATGCGTTTTGGTCGATGTGCTAGTGGCAGCGGTTGGTATTATATGATAGGCTCTGATAAAGATTATGCCGGCGACATTGATAGAATTACGGAAGCGGCTATAGATCCACTTTCCGGTAAGCCAATGTTTTGGATCGGTACCAAAGCTTGTTCAAATGGTGGAGACGGAACGGTAAGCAATAAAATATTTATAACAAAGAGATTTGGTATATCAAATGTTACCTTTAGCGGCAGTTGCAACGGAGCGCAGCATATAGGATTTGATAGGTTAGGCAGATTGCATCAAAGTTTTACTGCTTCTTCTTCTCCAAATTATGCAAGCGTGCTTCATACTCCTTGTACTATTACATTTGTTCATCCAAATGGAGATTTTTCTATTAATATACAACCAGAAACTGGTTATGCTTATAGAGTAGGGCAAGAAGATCAATAAAACTAATCAAAATAGATTTTTTATGTCAAAAAAGGCATAAATATCTATAAAATATATGCTAAATTATAATATTATTAACTGCAACTATTTAAACAATAATTTTTTCAAAATATTTCCACTTTTCCCCAAAAAACCCTTGACATATATTTACTTTGCTGCTATAATACGCGTCCACA
>JAFGWQ010000160.1 GCA_016937075.1 Campylobacterales bacterium
ATAGGCATTTGCCTATTGGTAATTTCCTTATATAGGCTCATTATTTTCATATTTTAAAACTTATTCGTAGTTTATTTGATGCACAAAAAATTCCCATAAAAATTTATATTTGACAAATGTAGCTAGATCAAAGAGAGAACTTATGCAAAAAAGTTGTTTAGCTAAAAGAATAAAAAAAATAGGCTTTTATGCTCTATTTATCGAAAAGAAAAAACCATAGGCATTTGCCTATGGCTGAGAATTTATCTTCAGTTATTATAATAACGTCCGCCGCACAATGTATCACCTTTATAGCGATAGCATCCATTTCTTAGATATGTTCCTCCGTAATAGTACTTACCGTGCCAATAATAATAAGGTCTATCATGATACCTAGGATGGTCATATGCGGCTACTATAAGTGCACCAACTGCTGCACCACCAAGAAATGCTCCTGTTTTAGAACATCCGGTAAACATTAATAGACTAGCAATAATACTAATTGCAACTAGTTTTGTAATATTCATCATACTCATAACATCTCCTTTGGTCAATGTAATGTAAAAGCATATGCTTTTCAATTTATATTATAGTGCAAATTTGGAAATTTTGCGAATATTTTTCAAAAAAATTATAACTTTTTATTTTTTTAGATAATACTATGTAGAAAATATATTGTTGTCCATGTATCAATCCTTTAAAATTTTACTTTTCGTTTATTTATGGTTTGGATTAGATCTGGATGTTGTTGCAAAAGTTAACGAGAGAAAAAGAATAGATCCCAAATCAAATTCAGGATGACACTTTGAGTTTGGCTTAGTTTGTATTAGATTTGTATGTTGTTGCGAAGGAGCTTACTAAAAAGTAAGTGACTAAGCCAACCCATACAAAGATGATGCAAAATAAGAGTCAAATCACTCCCACTCGATTGTTGCCGGTGGCTTAGAAGATATATCATACACCACGCGATTGATACCATCTATCTCATTGATAATCCTACGGCTGATACTTTCAAGTACGTCGTGAGGTACATGAGCAAAGGTTGCCGTCATGCCGTCAACTGACTCTACCATACGTACACACACAGTATTGTCATAAGTACGATTATCACCCATAACGCCTACTGAACTTACATTTAAAAGTACGGTAAATGCCTGCCATACTTTGTCATAATATCCTGAAGCTTTTAACTCTTGCTGCATAATAGCATCTGATTCTCTTATCAATCTAAGGGCATTCTCGTTAACTTCCCCCATTACACGAATAGCAAGTCCCGGTCCCGGGAATGGATGACGGCCTATCATATCGCGAGGCAGCCCAAGCTCAAGGCCAAGTTTGCGTACCTCATCTTTAAATATCTCTCTAAGAGGTTCAACCAGCTCGAATGTCATCCAATCAGGAAGCCCTCCCACATTATGGTGTGATTTGATAGTCTTTGATGGTCCTTTGACAGAAACTGATTCAATAACATCAGTGTATAATGTACCTTGGGCCAAGAAAGATACATCTGTATGTTTTTTTGCCTCTTCGTCAAAAACCTCTATAAAAGTCTCACCGATAATTTTGCGTTTTTTTTCAGGGTCAGTAACGCCACCTAATTTATCTAAAAATAATTTTTGGGCATTAATAGTGATCAGATTTATACCTAACATACGGAACATATCCTGCACTTGTGAAGCTTCGTCCTTGCGAAGCAAACCTTGATCCACAAATACGCATACCAATTGATCTGCAGGCAATGCTTCATGCAAAAGTGCGGCTACTACAGAGCTGTCTACCCCGCCGCTCACTCCGCAAAGCACTTTTCTTGAGCCTACCTGAGTTTTTATCTGAGCGATTTTCTCTTTGGCAAAACTTCCCATATTCCACGTGCTTTCGCATCCGCAAATATATTTAGCAAAGTTTTTGAGCATAATAACACCTTCGCTAGAGTGATGAACTTCCGGATGAAATTGGAAAGCATAAATTTTTTTCTCTTCATTTGCTATAGCAGCATACGGAGAATTTTCACTCACTCCAATAGCTTCAAATCCTGCCGGTATAGCAGTAGCTTTATCTCCATGACTCATCCAAACGATAGAATCATCATTAACTCCATTAAAAATAGGTGATGATATGACAATATCTAATTTTGCTTTACCGTACTCATGATGATCGGCAGGGACTACTTCTCCGCCAAAATGTTGTGTAATAAGCTGCATGCCATAGCAGATGCCTAGTATTGGCAACCCGAGATCCCAAATGCCGTCATCTGGCTTATAAGCATCCTCAGAATATACAGAAGCCGGACCTCCTGAGAAAATGATACCTTGTGGATTTTTGGCTTTGATATCTTCTATTTTTTCTCTATATGGGACAACCTCGCAATAAACTCCGCTTTCACGCAATTTTCTAGCAATTAGCTGCGTATATTGCGAGCCAAAATCCAATATCACCAAAGGTACATTTTTCATCACACATCCTGTTTGTTTTAATAATGTAATTATACCTTTAGTAGATTAATTCTGAATTTTCTCTCTTTATGCCAACAAAAAAGACAGTCTGAATAAAATTAGTGATGCTCATTTTATTCTCGCTGTGATAAAACTAAATATCTTGTTCTTCTTGCTCTATGTAATGCGTACCGAGTGATTCTTTGCGTGAAAGTGCAGCATCAACAATAGCTGAAGCAGTATTGAGCCTAAGCTGCAACAATCGTCCTATTTCTCGGTTTTTTAAATCATAAACGCAATTTCTTGCATGATGCAAGCCCTTGGTAGTACGAATGATACCTACCTCATCCCACATGATTTGACGAAGCTTATGCTTATATTCTTTATCGTTTTCTTTATGCAAGATATTGCCGTAATCTTTATCAAATTTCGGCATTGCGGCAATATGTGTTTCGTGCGAGAGTATATGATCTACTGCTCTTTTGGCAAACACCATTCCTTCCAATAAAGAGTTTGATGCCAATCTATTTGCTCCATGCACCCCGGTACGTGCAGCTTCACCGATAACGTAAAGTCCTGTTATCCCTGGAACTACACCATGACTATTGCATGCTATTCCTCCATTGGCATAGTGAAATGCCGGAGAGATTGGTACACGGTCTTTTGGAAAATTATAACCAACTGAAGCGAAAGTCCTGGTAATATTCGGGAATCTCTCATGAAACCATTTTGGTTTAAACATGGAAAAATCTAGATAAACTTCTTGCTTGGTACGGCGTTTATAGTCGAATATGCCGCGAGAAACGATATCTCGACTAGCAAGCTCTCCCCTCTCATCATATTCGAATAAGAATCGCTCTCCTGCTTCATTGACCACATAAGCTCCTTCTCCGCGCAATGCTTCCGTGAGAAGAAGTTTTCTCGCATATGGTGTCTTTATAAAAACAGTAGGATGAAACTGCATAAACTCCATATCTTTAAGCGCAATACCTTTTTCTACGCAAATACCTTGGATATCTGCACTTACCGTTCTAGAATTGGTATTATATTCATAGAGAGAACCTACCCCGCCGCTTGCAATAATAACAGTATCGGCATAAATAGTGGTGGGTTGATAATTGATCGTAGCTTTGACCCCATAACATCTGCCGTCTTGTATAAGAAGATCATAAACAAGTGCATTTTGCTCTAAAAGATGATGGTTTTGTGTCATCATAAAATGGTGCAAATATCTTCCCGTAGCATCACCGCCCGCATGAACGATCCTAGCTACAGAATGGGCTGCTTCTTTGGTGTACAATAGATTGCCTTTGGCGTCAGTATCAAATTGCATACCTTTAGATATGATATCGGCTGTAGTTTTGAGCGACGTTTCTGAAAGTATCTGAACGATTTTTTTGAGATTGTGGTGAGCTCCGGCTTCTATGGTATCATTTACATGGAGTGCTATATCGGCCTCATCCAATGCCGTTACAATACCGCCCTGAGCATAAAATGTATTACACTCCCATGGGATATCTTTGCACAAAACAAGCACTTTTTTGCTTTTTGGAAGATTCATAGCAGCATATAGCCCAGCTATGCCTGCTCCAATAATAATAACATCATATTTTGACATCTATTTTCCTTTGCTTTGCATGGCATAATTAACATCCGGAACGTACTTAGGCGATGTTTTATACCCGCATCCGGATAATAATACACAGCAAATAGATGTTATAATTACCATATGAAAACAGCTAAAAATATATTTTCCGAGTTGACGCGACAATCTCAATTTGTTCCCCTTGTTCAATATCAATGCTATGGTAAATTTTTAGCACTGCTCCCACCTCGTTTTCAAAAAGCTATAGCCTTTGTAACTATCAAAAATGACATTCTCCTGGTTGCTCTCTCGC
The DNA here is from genome assembly GCA_016937075.1 of Campylobacterales bacterium. Taxonomy (GTDB): domain Bacteria; phylum Campylobacterota; class Campylobacteria; order Campylobacterales; family Sulfurovaceae; genus BN30871. Next base: position 4,310 of record JAFGWQ010000160.1, read on the forward strand.
ACCCTGGATACAAAATGGAACTTGATTATAATAGAGATTTATTAAAAAGCATATTAATAGGGCTATCAAAACATGATAAACAATGCGTTTTCCCGGAAATTAAAAAAGTTGAATTTTTTATTTCCAAACATTATTTACCGCAAATCACTAATGATTTGGATACTGTGCCCTATTATGGCGAAAAAGCACAAGGCAACTTTGAATTTGACTATCATGACGATGAATTAAAGAACCTTTTTTCTCGTATAGTACAAGATATACAATGCAATCAGTAATCCGCACGCTTCCGCACAATGCCGGAATTTATCAATATTTTGACCGTCATGGTAAGCTTTTGTACGTTGGCAAAGCCAAAAATCTTAAAAATAGAGTAAAAAGCTATTGGCGCTTTACTCCAAATCTTATGCCAAACCCTACCCTCTCACACCGCTTGATCAAGATGCTTAGCGAAGTAGTTTCTCTAGAATATATAGTTGTTGAAAGCGAAGAAGATGCTCTCATACTAGAAAACTCGCTCATAAAGCAACTAAAACCTAAATACAATATTTTACTAAGAGATGATAAAACATATCCTTATATCTGCATAGATGAATCAGAACCCTTTCCGCGATTTGAGATAACCAGAAAAATTATAAAGGGCAAAAATATCACTTATTACGGCCCATTTCCGTCAGGGGCA
>JAFGWQ010000161.1 GCA_016937075.1 Campylobacterales bacterium
CCAAGCTGCTGTCTATGATTTTAGCTCCATACCATACGCCAAATTCATCATAGGTATCATATGTTACTTGCAGAGTTTTTAAGCATTGTTGCAGTTTTTCTATCTCCGGCAATGGATGATTGAAAATCAGATAACTTTTAACGGGAACTTGCAATAAACTCAAAAAACTATCTATTTTTAAAATCTCATCTTCAAATTCCAAGTTTGGTACTGAAAATAAAATAGTCATTGTAAGGTCTTTTGAGCTTCTCTGTATTGTGAATTTATCGGTATCGGGAGTACTTACGGATATATTTTGTGCCATATATCCTTCTTCTATGCCGTCATCAATCAAGCTCAAAACTTCATCATGATAAGTTACTATGTATGACACTGAGACCACCTTTATAATTTGACTTTGGATGCTAGCGCCGGCAAAAGGAGCCGCATCTCCTCAGCACTGATCCCGTCATCGCTGCCCATGAGCACTATTCTTTCTATTGTGTTTTCCAGCTCCCTGATATTGCCAGGCCAAGGGTAAGACATAAGTTCATTCATTGCGTCTTCGTTGATGATTATCTTTTTTTTGTGATTTTTCATAGAACGTTCCACAAAGAAATTGACCAATAGTCTTATATCTTCTCCTCTTTCTCTAAGTGGCGGCAAGTCGATGGGGATCACATTGAGACGGTAGTATAGGTCTTCACGAAATTCCCCGTTTTTTACCATTTCTTCCAAATTACGATTGGTTGCAGCTATGAGCCTTACATTGACTTTGATCGTTTTACTGCCTCCAACGCGTTCAAATTCCCGCTCTTGGAGAACTCTTAACAGCTTGACTTGTGCGGATGCGGATATATCGCCTATCTCATCTAGAAATAATGTGCCGCCATGAGCTAATTCAAAACGTCCTTTGCGCATCTCTTTAGCATCCGTAAAAGCACCCTTTTCATGTCCAAAAAGTTCACTTTCTATTAAACTGTCAGCTATCGCAGCGCAGTTAAGTTTAACAAACGGCTCATCAGCTCTCTTGCTTCGTTTATGTATAGCAGCAGCTACAAGTTCTTTGCCTGTTCCTGTTTCTCCTCGTACAAGTACCGTTACATCACTTTGTGCTATGCGGTTAATAATCTTATAAATTATTTGCATTTTAGGACTCTCACCTATAATATCTCCAAAATTATGCACTTTGGAATCCCACTCCATTTTATAGTACTGTTTTAAATCTTGCAAATGTTCTTTTTCTTGTGACAAGATATACTGTGCATGCAAAAAATGACCCAAAAGCGAACAAATGATAGAAAGAATTCTTACTGTCTCATCAAAATCAATCTCTGTAGATTTAGTTAAATTGGCCGACAATACACCCCATAACTTATTTTCTACAAGCATAGGTACTGCAATATATGAGATAGTTTCAGCATTCCTATTCCCGGATTTATTTAAAAAGAGTGTGTCATTATGGATATTTGGTATTACTACCGGTTCTTTATTTTTTGCCGCTAGCCCCGTAGCCCCTTCTCCGATGCGATATTCTGACATTGCTTGCTGATATTTATTAAAGCCGTTAGCTATGTATATATGCAATTTTTCATCAGATTCGAGTCTATAGATAGCACAATTCTCAAGCTGTAATGATTCTTTAAGGGCAGCTAGAGAACGTTCTGCCGATTTGACTGCATCACGTGAATCTGAGATATTCATAGCGATATCATAAAGTACAGATAGCTCACGATTGGTTAGACATGTTGTGCAGTTTGGCAGCATATGCATCCTTTTATAATTTAATATGATTATATTATAAGATTATTGCTGATATAAATATTTGCATTTTATGTCTATTTTTTCATCAATCGTCTATTTTTTTGCACACAGCTTCTTTTGGTAGCTCTTTTGCCCCTGGCTCTATCCACCAAAGTTCTCCATTGCTTAGTCGTACTTCTCCGCCCCATTTTTGATCTTGATCAAATTCTATCTCTTCGATTATCTCTTCCATATCTTTTTTGGCGATATAAAAATATATTTTGTCCTCTTTTTCTCTCAACATCACTTTTGCCACTGTTTTTTCCTTTTTAATAATTTGAAAACCATTTTCTGATTTTGTACAAGAGCGGATTTTCTTTAAACCAAACTCGAAGCTGCCCTTTGCTTAGTTCTTTGACAACTATATTTCGTTGTTCGGATTCGTTGCTTTGAGGAAAATCTACTCTATAGTGTGAACCGCGGCTCTCCCGCCGTTTTAGTGCGGACAATATTACTGCTTCGGCAATTTCAAGTGCATTTCTCAGTTCAAGGATAGAGATAAGTTCAACATTATTGGTCCTTTCTTTATTGACACAATGTAATGTCGGCACTTCGCTTCTGAGATAACTGATGTAATCATATGCTTTGATAAGACTTATTTCATCTCTTTTGATCCCGACATTTTCAAACATTACTCTGCCTAGACTTACCCGCATAGCGTTAAAATTTTTAGTTGTTTCTGAGCTAAAAATATTATCGACCAATTTAATATCTTTTATGACATTGCTATAATCAATAGGCAAAAAATCTCTTGATTCAGAATGTATCAAAGCCTTTTTGCCGGCCATTTCTCCAAAAACTATACCTTCGAGTAGTGAATTTCCACCAAGCCTATTGGCACCATGCACTCCGTTTGATGCACACTCACCACAAGCAAACAATCCATCAATGTCTGTATTGACCATATCGGTTTCAATTCCGCCCATCGTGTAGTGTGCGACAGGTTTAACAGGCAGCAACTCCTGAGAGACATCAATACCGGCTTGCATATAAGCCGATTTATATAGAGACGGAAGTTTTGTCTCTATAAGCTCTTTTGGCAGATGCCTTAGATCCAAAAATACCTCTTTGCCGTTTTCCATCTGATTTATTATAGCTCTAGAGACCACGTCTCTTGTTGCCAATTCATCTACAAATCTTTTACCTTCACTATTGACTAGATAGCCGCCTTCGCCTCTAGCTGCTTCGCTTACTAAGTAATTTGTTTTTACAAAAC
>JAFGWQ010000162.1 GCA_016937075.1 Campylobacterales bacterium
ACTCTTGCATCTTTTTATACAAATCCGCCAGGCATGCTACAAAATCCGGATGAGAGTTTGGCGCTTTGGCTACTCTGTAATCGGTTATCCCTATTTGGTGAGCAAGTTCTCGATACTCTATGTCAAGTTCGAATTCCGTCTCGGAATTATCAAGTGTAAAAGCTATCGGAAATACTATGACTTTTTTGCCGCCAAATTCTCTCAGTTTCTCATCCATATACGGTCGCAGCCACTCCACGGGCCCCAAGCGTGACTGATAAGCCAGATGTGACGCGGCAAATTCAATACCGATGTTTAACATCATTTTTCTGACATAAAAAAGGGTATATCTGATGTGTTGTTGATATAAATCACCATTGTCGACTATTTTTTGAGGCAATCCATGAGCAGAAAACAGCAGCTCAAACTCTTTTGCGTCATCATTGTTAAGAGCTTCTTTTATCCTTTCTACGATCGCTTTGATATAAAGAGGATGACTATGGTAGCTAGATACGGTTCTGATCTTGTCAGTTAGTCCGAGTTTGTCAGATGCTCTGTAGAGGTCATCAAGGCTAGAAAGTGTGGTAGTGCTAGAATGCTGAGGATAGAGGGGTATGACATAAATCTCATCAGTATTTTGCAGCTTTTGCAACACATCCAAAGCGAACGGCGGTGTATATCGCATCACGGCATGCACATCTGCATCGACTTTTTTGGATAATGCTTCGATGAGTTCATCTGTGTATTTGATCAGCGGAGATTTGCCGCCAAGACGAATATAATTGCTTTTTGCATCTTTTAGCCGTTTCCATATAATAAGCTTTGCTATAAGCCATCTGATCGGTTTTGGGGCTGCAATGATGCGATGGTCATTGAACATATTGTTTAAAAATACTTTAACTTCCTCAAGATTGTTCGGGCCGCCCATATTGAGAAGTAATATAGCTTTTTTCATCGTAATGCCTTGGTTTGTCGTAGAGTAAATTTAGTCTATCGTTCTACTTTTTCTATAGGAATATTAGCATAACCTAACAACAAATCTCTTGTGATAATAGATCGGTAAAATACCCTACAATTATTTTTTAACCATCTTTTGGCTAAAATCACGCAATTACTATAATTAAATACCCCAAACCCCAAAAGGAAAAAAGTGAAAGTAACAGTAAACAAAATAGACGATGCAAATGTATCTATGAGCGCAACAATCTTAAAAGCGGATATAGACAAAAATATTGAAACTCTTGCAGCGCAAGCGGGCAAGAGCATGAAAGTAGACGGTTTCCGTAAAGGCAAAGTACCTGCTCATGCGGTTAAAAAATTATATGGCGAGAAATTGGCTCAAGACGCTGAAGCAGAAGCGGTTAAAGCTCTTTTAGATGCAGGCAGCAAAGAGGCAAAATTAAATCCTAGTGATATTATTGGTCAGCCGTTTTTTAAAAAATATGATAAAAACGATAAAGGGATCGATGTAGAAGTAGAGATATCTTTGAGACCTACGATCGATTTGGGCGATTATGCAAGCGTTGCTCCTAAATTTGAAAAACCGGAAATCAGCGAAGATTTGATAAATGAGAGATTAGAGGGACTAGTAGCTGCTCAAGCTCCATATGAGAAAATAAAAAGAGCAAGAGCACTCAAGAATGATGATATGGCAGTGATCGATTTTGTGGGCAGTGTTGACGGTGTGCCTTTTGAAGGCGGCAAAGCAGAGAACTTCTCACTTAAAATTGGCTCAGGACAATTTATCCCTGGCTTTGAAGAGCAAATGGTCGGTATGAAACCGGGCGAAACAAAAACAATCAAAGTAACTTTCCCTGCAGAATACGGCGCAGCAAACTTAGCGGGCAAAGAGGCAGACTTTGAAGTTACATTACATGAAATTCAAGCAAAAGCTACACCAAAACTTGATGATGAATTAGCAGCTAAGCTTTTACAAGGGGCAGAAGGCGCAAATGTTGATATGCTAAAAGAGAGAATCAAAGAGCAGCTTCAAAGAGAAGAGATCTCTAAACTTTACAATAATGAGTTAAAACCTCAATTAGTAGATGCTTTGGTAGCCAAATACGACTTTGCATTGCCAAATAATATAGTAGAGCAAGAAGTTGATGTAAAGATCAACCAAAAAGCCGGCACCATGAGTGCTGAAGAACTTGAAGGCTACAAAAACAACCCTGAAAAAGTCGATGCTCTTAGAGATGAAGTAAGAGATGAGGCTAAAATGAGTGTAAAAGCCACATTTATAGTAGATGCTCTTGCACGTGCGGAAAAGATCAGCGCAAATGACCAAGAAGTTTCTCAAGCTATCTATTATGAAGCTATAATGTCAGGACAAGATCCACAAAAAGTAATGGAATATTACAGCAAGAACAATCTTCTTCCGGCTATCAAAATGGGTATCATAGAAGACAAACTATTCTCAAAACTTTTGGGTCTTGAGGATTAATTACATATTAAATAAAGGTAGAAAATGAGTTACGTTATACCATATGTTATAGAGCAGACCGGAAGAGGCGAGAGAAGTTATGACATCTACTCAAGACTGCTAAAAGATAGAATTATCATGCTAAGCGGCGAAGTAAATGATCAAGTATCGTCTTCGATAGTGGCTCAGCTTCTTTTCCTGGAAGCTCAAGACCCGGATAAAGATATCTATTTTTATATCAATTCTCCGGGCGGAGTGGTAACTAGCGGACTTTCTATGTTTGATACTATGAATTATATCAAACCTGATATTGTTACTATTTGTGTAGGTCAAGCAGCTTCTATGGGTGCATTTTTATTAGCCGCAGGCACAAAAGGCAAACGATATGCATTGCCACATGCCCGTATCATGATACATCAGCCGTCAGGTGGTGCACAAGGCCAATCAACAGATATTCAAATACAAGCCAAAGAGATACAGCGCCTCAAAGATACCCTCAATGAAATTCTTGCCAAGCAAACCGGCAAGTCTGTCAAGAAAGTAGAGCAGGATACGGAAAGAGATAACTTTATGTCGGCCGAAGAAGCTATGGAATACGGTCTTATAGACAAGGTATTGACTAAAAGCCTATAAAAAGATTATTTAATGATAAGAGAAATTGTAATCTATCCAGACAAAAGACTCAAGCTTATTTCAGAGGAGATCACTCAGTTTGACAAGTCGCTTCATGATTTGCTGGATGATATGTATGATACAATGGTCGCCAAAAATGGAGTAGGGCTTGCAGCTATTCAGATAGGAGTGCCAAAAAGGGTACTTATTATAAATGTTCCTATTAAAGACGAAGAGCTGGGCCGAGACCAACCCAAAGAAAACACTCTAGAGATCATCAACCCGGTTTTTGAAGAAAAACATGGGTCGACCGTGTTTCAAGAGGGATGCTTGAGCGTTCCGGGTATTTATGAAGATGTAAACAGATTTGAATATGTCAAGATAACATACCAAGATAGATACGGCAATAAGCATGAGATAGAAGATGATGATTTTTTAGCAATCGCTATTCAGCATGAAGTAGATCATCTAGATGGCAAAGTATTTGTAGAAAAGCTTTCATTTATCAAGCGTAAAAAGTTTGAAAAAGAGTGGAAAAAGAGATAAATAATTAAAAATATGACATTTTGACATATTTTTTATCATGATAATTAGTTTTTTGCCATACTTGCATTATGAGCAAAGAAAATGAAACACTTCCGATGGAAGAACCGGCCACTGCCACTGTTATAAATCGACTAACTTGTGCTACACTTGAAGGTGTTAATGCCAAAGTCATAGAAGTAGAAGCTACATTTACCAAAGGGCTTCCAGGTTTTGCCGTGGTTGGATTGGCCAGCAGCGATATCCAAGAAGCAAAAGAGAG
>JAFGWQ010000163.1 GCA_016937075.1 Campylobacterales bacterium
AACCGTCTTTAATACTAACACAAAACCAACACCAATATCTATCCTTTTTGGGTGATTGATATGGTAAATGAATTATAGGAGGAGTAAAAAATGAATAAAATAGTTACGTCTTTAGCTAGAAATACTATTATGGCTGCTTTGGGACATGAAAGCAGCTTTGACCTCGAAGATGCACTAAAAAAATATCCTGAACTTAAGCAAAATGGTGCTTCTTTCGTAACTCTAAATACTACTCCTTCTATGCAGCTTAGAGGTTGCATAGGGTCTATCCAGGCTTATCGTCCTTTATATGAAGATATTATATCAAATGCCAAATCGGCTGCTTTGCACGATCCTAGATTTATGCCGCTTACTTCTGATGAACTAAAAAATGTAAAAGTAGAGGTCTCGATCCTCTCAGAACCAAAAGAGGTTTTGTATAAAGATATTGATGATCTAAAAACTAAGATCACACCGTTCAAAGATGGTGTTGTGCTTCGATACGGAGGGTATGGAGCGACTTATTTGCCTCAAGTATGGGAGCAATTGCCTGATTTTGATCTATTTTTTGGCAGTTTGTGCCTCAAGGCAAATTTAGATCAAAATTGCCTATCAAGACATCCAGAAATACTCACTTATCAAGTCAAAAAATACGAAGAAGAATGATATTAAAATTTTTCATACGATTTTCACACTGTTTGTGATATAGTAAAATCAAAAATAGGATTTTTAAAAATGACGATAATCGTAAATGGAGAATCCAAAGAAATAGCGCATGGCACAACCATAGCCAAGCTTATAGATTCTCTTGGAGTCAAAGTGCAGGTCATGGCAGCAGCAGTAAATATGGAAATTGTTAAAAAAGATAAATGGGATACTCATATACTAAACGAAAATGATAGGGTGGAATTACTTCACTTCGTAGGCGGCGGATGATATTTGATATTTTCCGTCATCATCGCGAAGGCGGGGATCCAGTCATTGCGAACAAAGTGAAGCAATCCACAAAAAATGGATCGCCGCGCAACCTAAATCACCAATCACCAATCACCAATTACTTCTCACTAATCACTAATCACTAATAACCACAACAGCTATAGCAAATCCGCCGTCATGACTTATAGATAATGAACTGTTGGTATGAGGAAATTTGAGCGCTGCTTTTTGGCTTAATGTGAAATATGGAGCACCTTTGTGGTTTTTGGATATGATGATGTCATGAAAGCCAAGCTCTCCGCCTATGCCGCACCCAAATGCTTTGCTGATAGCCTCTTTGGCAGCCCAAAATCCTGCTATGGACGCAGGTTTTTTGGCGAGCTTTATCTCATCTTCGCTCAAAAATCTCTCTTTGAAGGTATCTCCAAATTTCTCAAGAGCTTTTTCTATCCTGTTTATGGCTATGATATCTGTTCCTATTTTCATGATGGAAGTTTAGCATAAGTATGGTAAACTTAAATAATTAATATAAATATGGTTTACGGGGATACTATGGCACTGTTTTCATCATCTCTTATACGTGATTACTCCGTGGATGAAGCACTCATCGCTACAAGATGGGCAAATTTCCAAAAATTCCTCTCCAAAACAGACTTTGTCCGTGACGTCAAAGAAGAAAAGTACCAAGACGGATTTCTAAAAGATATTTTTGAATCATGCTTGGGATATACATTGGATAGCACCGATCCAAGCAGTTTTAACCTAGAGAGAGAAAAGAAAAACGAAACAGATAGCAAAAAAGCAGACGGCGCTATCTATTTAAAGGGTCAAGTCGTAGGCATCATAGAGCTAAAAGACCAAAAGACGAAAAACTTGGATGCGATTGAAGTCCAAGCATTCAATTATCACAACTCACACGCCAACTCACGCTATATCATTATCTCCAATTTTGATGAATTGCGTTTTTATATAGACAAAAAGACAGCCTATGAGAAATTTAACCTATTTAATCTCACTTATGACGAGTTCAAAAAGCTTCATTTGCTTCTGAGCTTTGAAAGTATACATGAGGGTTTGCCTATCACGCTAAAAGAAAGATCAGCCAATTTCGAAGCTACTATTAGTAAGGCATTGTACAAAGATTTTAGTGCTTTTAGGACGCATTTGTTTGAAAATATAGTGAAGAATAATTACCATTCCGTCATTCCGTACCCCGATACGGAATCCATATCTGCATCTAGCAATGAGATCCTGAATCAAGTTCAGGATGACAAAAATGCGACGCTCGACAAACAAACCCTTTTGCGTCTCACGCAAAAACTTTGTGACCGTATAGTGTTTATACTCTTTGCAGAAGACAGAGGATTGCTAAAAGCAAATACCATTTTATCTATACGAGAGCACTTTCATAATCAAGCTTTTACAAATTTTTCTCTGTATGATATCTATAAGTTTTATTTTGATGCCATTAGTAACGGTAATGAAAAGCTAGGGATACCAAAGTACAATGGCGGACTGTTCGCCAAGGATGAGATGATGGATTCTCTAGTGATAGATGATGAGTGCCTCGATATGGAAGCCCAAAAGCTAAGCGATTATGACTTTGAAAGCGATATCTCGGTAAATATCTTGGGTCATATATTTGAGCAGTCGCTTACTGACTTGGAGGAGATGGAAAAGTCATTCTCCGTCATTCCTGCGAAAGCAGGAATCCACAAGACAGTATCCAAACGCAAAAAAGACGGAGTCTTTTATACTCCTGAATACATCACACGCTATATCGTAGAAAATACGCTTGGTAAGCTATGCAATGACAAAAAAGCAGAGCTAAACATCGAAAATATAGAAGCACCCAAGGATAGCAGGAAGCCGACAAAAAAAGAGCAGATCACCAAGGAAAACCTTGAAGTTTATAGAAATTGGCTGCTAGATCTAAAGATACTTGATCCTGCGTGCGGGAGCGGTGCATTTCTCAATCAAGCTTTGGAGTTTCTCATCCGTGAACATAAAAGCTTGCAACAAAATCTAGTCATTATGGGAGATATTACCGCTTTTTATGATATCGAAGAGGGGATACTCGAGCATAATCTCTACGGTGTGGATATCAACGAAGATGCCGTGGAGATAGCAAAACTTAGTTTGTGGCTCAGAACGGCACATAAGGGCAGAGCGTTAACGAATCTAAGTAGTAAAATAAAATGTGGCAATAGCTTGATAGATGATAAAAGTGTAGCCAAAAATGCTTTTGTATGGGAAGATGAATTTCCCGAAGTGTTTAACCCTTCCGTCATACCTGCGCAGGCAGGTATCCACAAAAAAGGTTTTGATGTTGTTATCGGTAATCCGCCGTATGGAGCTACAATCTCTGTGAATGACAAAAAATATTTAAAAGAAAACTACTCAATTACAGAATACAACTTTGATACTTATAACTTCTTTTTTGAACTATCAATTATGCTTTTAAGAGAAGATGGCTATCTTGGTTTTATAACTCCAAACACCTTTTTGGTTGTTGAAAATGGTACATTGTTAAGAGACTTTTTATTCAAAAAAAATCGAGTTATCGAACTTTTTGAATCATTTGATGTTTTTCCTGATGCAGTTATAGAACCGATTGTATCTATTATCCAAAAACGACCTTCAGGTGGAAATGATCAGTTTAAAGTATTATTGGAATCTAGGGATAAGAAAGCTATTGAGGAAAGATATTTTCTTCATAAATACATATACGCTAAAAATAAAATGATTTTTAATTATCGTGAAACTTTACATGAAAAAAATCTTTATGAAAAAATTGTATCTAAGTCAAAATTTTTAAGTCAATTTGCACTTGTTACTTCAGGAATAAAACCATATCAAACAGGCAAGGGAATACCAAAGCAGACAAATAAAATTGTAGAAGAAAAACCTTTTACTGGATTTGAGCAAAAAGAAGGTTTGGAATGTCCCCAATTCTGTAGACAAAAACCTATTCAACTAACACCTCTTCATTTTTAACATTTTCATTGTATCTTTTTTCAAATT
>JAFGWQ010000020.1 GCA_016937075.1 Campylobacterales bacterium
ACACAAACAGAAGTTAAGGTCACAGGATATACCTCCAAACAAAAAGAGATGTATGATCTGCTTAAAAAACAACATAAATCAAAAAAGACAATTTATTTACAAAAAGAAAGCTCTCTAGAGAGAATAGGTAAAAAAACTATTCATATTTATGGTGAATTCAAAGAGATGTTACGCTTTTTAGGAGAGCTTTTTGCCAATCTGTTTTATACACTTTTGCACCCAAAAGAATTTCGTTTCAAAGAAATGGTTTATCATATTTATCATTCCGGATTTAGTGCGCTTATGATCGTCGCTGTCACTGCGTTTTTAGTAGGCATGGTTATCGCATATCAAGGCTCAGTGCAATTAGCAAAGTTTGGAGCTGACATATTTATAGTCGATACTGTAGGTATATCTATGGTAAGAGAGCTTGGCCCTATGATAACAGCCATAGTCATAGCGGGACGAAGCGGTTCAGCCTATACAGCCGAAATAGGTGCGATGAAGATCACAGAAGAGATCTCAGCTATGCGTACAATGGGGTTTGATCCTTACTCTTTTTTGGTATTGCCTCGTATTATTGCATTGATGATAGCGTTGCCGCTGCTTATATTTTTTGCAGATATTGTGGGGATCTTTGGTGGAATGTTCGCTTCTAGGATGCAGCTGGGTATCTCCATCGAACAGTTTGTAAATAGGCTTTATGAAGTACTTGAAGTCAAACATTATATTTTAGGCATGATCAAAGGACCCGTGTTTGCATTTCTCATTGCATCTGTAGGATGTTTTAGGGGATTTCAGGTTTCACAAAATACTGAAAGCATAGGATTGCATACGACCCAAAGCGTAGTCAATTCGATTTTTCTTGTGATCGCTTTTGATGCACTTTTCTCTGTGATCTATACGGAGCTTGATCTATGACTATCATAGAAGCAAAAGATATAGTTACAAAATTTGATACGCGAATTATCCATGACCATGTAAACTTTTCTGTCAACGAAAACGAGATATATGCCATTATAGGAGAGAGCGGCTCTGGTAAATCAGTACTAATGAGAGAGATGATCATGCTTGCTGATCCCACAGAGGGGCATATAAATATTTTAGGCGAAAATTTAGAACATATTAGTCCGCGTAAAGCACAGGAATTACGCAGAAAATGGGGAGTACTTTTTCAATTTGGTGCACTTTTTTCTTCTTTGACAATCGCAGAAAATATAGAATTACAACTCAAAGAATATACAAATATCTCAAAAAAAATGAGGGACAAATTGGTATATTCTAAATTGGAACTAGTTGGACTAGAATCTTATGCAGGAAAACTATATCCATCAGAGCTTAGCGGAGGAATGATCAAAAGAGCAGCTCTTGCTCGCGCCTTGGCTATGGACCCAAAATTACTTTTTCTAGATGAGCCTACTTCAGGATTGGACCCCATAGGAGCACGTAATTTTGATCAACTTATCGTAAACTTGCGTGACTTACTAGGGATCACCGTGGTGATGATCACTCATGACCTAGATAGCATGTTTGGTATTGTTGATAGAATGGCAGTATTGGCGGACAAACACGTAGTTGCAGAAGGAACGTTAGAAAATGTGTTACAATCACAACATCCTTTTGTGGAAGCATTTTTCAAAAATGAATATACCAAACAAAGATTTAAGGACAAGATTAAAGATGTATAATAGAATCAACTATACGGTAGTAGGCATTTTTGTATTACTCTTTAGCGTGGGTATGGCATGGTTCGCTTTTTGGTTGGCAAAGTATGGCATACAAGATAAGTATGATATTTACAGAATAGAGATAAAAGAATCTGTAACAGGACTTTCAGAAGACGCAGCAGTCAAATTACGCGGCGTAAATATAGGCAGAGTAAAACAGATAAGAATCAATCCAAAAAATATAGAGGTTGTCGAAATTTTATTGGATATCAAAAAAGGGACTGTTATAAAAGAAGATATGACTGCCCATACGCAAATGTTTGGTGTGACCGGACTTTTGACTATTGAAATCGATGGCGGAACAAATAGCGCCAAAACATTACAGCCAACAGCTACATATATTCCGACTATCAAAACTCGATCCTCTTATATCTCAAAATTAAATGAAGAGGTTGAAAAGGTAAGTGCTCTACTAGATCGTAGCAAAAAGCTTCTTTCCGATAAAAACATAGAAAATTTTGAAAAGACATTAGAAAATTTAGAAAAGATCACATCTAGAGGAGAAGAGGTGGAAAATAAAGCGATCGATTCAATGAAGCAATTGGATCAAACGCTTGGAGAATTGAAAATTTCTACAAAAACCATGTCAGATTCTTTTGAGAAGTCAGCCAAAGATATCAGTAGAGTTTCATTAAAAGTAGAAAATAGTCTGGATAGAGGAGATTATAATCTCAGAAATATTCTTGAGCCCATGACAATTGATTTACAATCGCTCTCAAATCAGATTAATGATCTAACAGGAGAGCTTAGGCAAAGTCCAAGCGATCTGCTCTTTAAATCTAGACAACCCGTGAAAGGACCCGGCGAATGAAATATATTATATGGATAGCAATATTTTTATTCCTGCAAGGATGCAGCGTAAAATCACCCCTGAAGGTTTATACTCTTCACAGTGACACAAGTCTAAAAGCCTATAGCGATAAATTTAAAGATAAAACGATGAAAGTGGCATATCCTCAAGGTCTCAAAGAAAAGATGGGTCAAAATATGCAATTTTCATATAGCGATATCGAGCATGGAAGCTATCAAAATTCCAAGTGGTCCAATACTGTAGAACAATTACTGCAAGGCATCTTAATCCAGACATTGCAACAAAGTGAACTCTTTGGAGGCGTATTTTCTTATACTTCTACCGTACAAGCGGACTATAGACTAGAAAGTACCATTTTTGATTTTTCTCATAGAGTTAGAGGCAACACTTCGTATGCTATGGTCTCAATACAATTTTCTTTGATTGATGCAAAGAGCGGGCGAATGGTCAAGGGTAAACTCTTTAATTACAGCATACCAACTGCAACAACAAATGCAAAAGGATATGTTGATGCTGCAAATATAGCAATAAATATACTAAACAAGGATTTGATAACCTGGCTTAAAGTGTAGCATCACTATAGAAACTAGAGATACAAAAATAAATTTATTGTTATTGCATGATACTTGGTGATTCCTCATATCTTTGTTGGCGTGATTCTCATACCTCTTTACTGTGACAAAATCAAAAT
>JAFGWQ010000164.1 GCA_016937075.1 Campylobacterales bacterium
AGATGAGAAATTTGAAAAGCTTTTTGATGCTTTGGAAGATAAAACCATAAAGCCAAAACAGGGGATATTTTTTGACGGGCAGATTTTTGATGCATATCTATTTGCGAGCGGTCTTGTTAAAAAAGCCAAAAATTCTATAATTTTGATAGATAATTATTGCGATGAAACAACCTTATTAATTCTTAGCAAATGCGAACCGAAAGTAAAAGTAACAATACTTACAAAAAACATTACAAAAGAGTTAAAAATAGACTTACAAAAACACAATGCCCAATATACCAAGATAGAGGCCAAAGAGTTTGCAGGTTCCCATGACAGATTTCTTATACTTGATGAAGTAGAGATATATCACATTGGAGCAAGCCTAAAAGATCTCGGCAAAAAATGGTTTGCATTTTCACTGCTTGAAGCAGAAAGCTTTGGACTAATGCAGAGGGTAAAAAAAGTTTTAAAACAGATATAGTGCATGTCGAAAATTTAAAACAGCGTAAAGAAGCAGGGGTTTACAAAAGAACTCTCGCATGCAGTAAGTGTGGTAGTACAATGGTGTTGCGTAAAAATAGGCAAGATGGACAAGAATTTTATGGATGCAGTAGCTATCCAAGTGCAAGAATATTGTAAAAAAATAATACTGTTATAAACCATTGACAAAGTTTTGCATTAGTAATATAATGATAAAAATAAGCAAAAAGGATATCAGATGTCAAAAGATCAGGTTAACGCTTTTTTTGATAAAGTCGAAACAGACAAACAATTACAAGATGTGCTTAAAGCCATAGAAAAAGAGTCTGATATCAAGTATTCATCAGATTCTCTTAACAAAGTGATAGACATAGCCAAAAAGTCCGGTTTTGACTTTTCTGTTGATGATTATGCGTCCGTAATAAACACAAGAGTACCTATCGAATCATTAGAGAATTCCACTCAAGATAAAGATGACGGTTGTTATGTAGCTTGGGGTTGTAGTTCGAGCCATCCATTATGGACTACACCGCCTCAACCTAATCCATGTGATTATGGTAATAGCCATGCTTATATCCCTGGAGGTTATGAGCCGGGTGACGAGGATAATGTATAGTTGCTAAACAAGCATAGAAAATGAGTCAGTACTATGTTAGACTTCAGCCCGATTGGTTATTGCGAGGATGGCTTGATATGCCAATGGCAGCAGTCAATCATAGAAACGGCAAAGTCAAAAAGCTAGACAAAAGGCAGTTTTATGTCTTGCAGTCATGTGACGGCAAAACGAATTTTAACTCATTTGCATTTATTCCCGCCCATTTAGAGATATTAAAACAGTTCATTCATGACGGCATTGTTTATGAATATAGTGGCCAAGAAGAATTGGAATCTTTTCAGCATTATCGGTATAGTAATACCCCATTTATAAAAACTGTCCAATGGTGTGTTACGGGGCATTGCAATCTAAATTGTCTTCACTGTTTCATGGAGTCGCCATCGGGCAAATACGGGGAGCTATCTTTTGAGGCTATGACAAAATTGATTGAACAGTTTGAAGAAGCAAATGTCGTAAGTGTAGTTTTGACAGGAGGTGAACCGTTTCTGCGTAGAGATATTGTAGATCTCATTTCTCTATTGAGAAAAAAGAGAATTCATATAGAACATATTTTGACAAATGGTCTTTTGGTCACAGATAAACATCTGAGCAAACTCAAAGAGCTTGGTATATCACCAAGTTTTCAGATTAGTTTTGACGGTGTCGGCTCACATGACTATATGAGAGGCACCAATGGTATCGAACAAAATGTTATTAAGTCGATAGAGCGGATACAAAAAGCCGGCTTTCATGTTGTGGTTTCTACATCCATAGACAAGAAAAGTGTAGATTCTCTAGGAGCGACATATGAGCTGATGAAGCAAATCGGAGTGAGAAGCTGGCGTATCAGTATCCCGCAAGAGACAGGGAATTGGAAAGATACCAAGACGGCTTTGTCATTAGATGAGTTGTCCCAGAAGCTCCATGCAATATGGATGCGTTGGAATAACGATGAGAAACCTTTTGCAATACAACTGGGTGGATTTTTCAGTAGTGGTGCCAAAAATAACAATAAAGATAAGATGTCGATCAAAAAAGCAAAATTTACGCCAGATTCGGCGGATTGCCAAACATGTAAAGAGCAATCATACCTATTGCCTGATGGTATACTCTTGCCTTGTGCCGGATATGTTGATACTATTCTTGAAAAAATGATGCCCAGCCTTTTGGAAAAGCGTTTGATCAATGTATGGCGAGACTCAAATTTGCATGATATTGGAAATCTTACCAAGCAGGACATTCTAAATAATAATCAAGAATGTGCACAATGTGATCTATTTGGTGAATGTGGCTCGGGCTGTCGTGCATCGGCCCTTGTTGAAACAGGAGACATAATGGGTAAAGATCCGATCACATGTGTTATTTGGAAAAATGGGCATAAACATCAATTTGAATATTCTAAAAATAAATAAAACTTTTATTTTATGTACCGAAATAAATTTAATATGACAAAAACACC
>JAFGWQ010000165.1 GCA_016937075.1 Campylobacterales bacterium
GAAAAAAGCGATATCGGATGGGGGCATCAAATAAGATCTTATGTCTTAGCTCCATACCAACAAGTTAAAGATGCTAGAAGTAACCAGGCATTTTCGAATGTAGATGCTATTTTAGATGGGGATATCGATGCTCTTGTAGAGGGTGTACTTATCGCTCAAGCGAAGTAGCCTCTTTATTAAATTATACCACCGCAAAATCACTATATGTCAAATCTATAGGCTTATTTGAGAGTGTGGCAAATACAACCGCGCTGCTTTTACCGTTTCCATCTGCATCATAACTTAAAGTTCCTGTGGTTGTATTGTAAAGTATATAATCATTCCCGTCAAGTGCTTTAGTTCCGACAATGAAATTATCGCTTAACAAAACTCCATCAAAAAGCTTCGTAAATATAGAATTATCAAGATTTATAGTATCGTCATTATGAGCAAAATCTTTTATGGTATCTATATTGTTTTTGCTATTTAGGGCAGTATTAAACAAGAATATATCAAAACCTCCACCGCCGGTCAAAGAATCATTTCCAAGCCCACCACTAATCACATTATCTTCGTCACTGCCTATTAATGTATCATTATATTTTGAGCCTGTTAGATTTTCAAAGTCGATAATAATGTCACTGCCGCTTCCGCTTGTTGCTTGAAGAACTGTTGTTGCAAGACTGACTTTTACAGCTGCCGAGGCTGTTGCGTAAGTGAGTGTATCTATGCCGGCTCCGCCATTAAGAATATCATTTCCGGCTCCGCCGTTGATAATATTATTATCGCTGTTTCCGGTTAGAGTATCATCGTATTTTGATCCGATAATATTTTCTATTCCTCTGATGGTATCCATACCTCCACCGATTGTATCTTGTAGAGATTCTATCGATAAATTTACATTAACTCCTTTTGTACACTTAGCATAATCAAGCGTGTCATTTCCGTCATTTCCGACAATTTTTTCATCTGCAGCACTGCCGTTTAGTGTATCATCGCCTGATGAGCCAACAACCCATGATGACAACAATTCATTTGTCCCGTCCGCAAATTGTATATTTTCTACCGAACGGGCATACACATCTTCCCTGATATATATTGACGGGGTTGGTGTATTTCTGCTGGCAATATTTTGCATAGAATATTGATCGTTTATGGTTATCGTACCATCTATTGAACCGCTCGTATCTCGTATCTCAATAATAAGATCTGCGCCTTCTTTCCTTAAAGCAAGATTTTCAAGCGTAATTCCATCCCCAAATTTTATCGTATCAAATCCTCCGTTACTTTCTTCATCGCTAGTAAAATATCTTCCAAAAAATGCATTATAGTAAGTAAATTTTGATATTGTGTATTCCTTTATAGTATCATTGCCATCACCTCTATCATATGTATAAATATCATTGCTTCCGGCACCATTTAAAATATCATTGCCTTGTCCGCCGCTAATCAAATCTTGTGCATTGCTTCCTTTTATATTATCATCGCCGTCATTTCCATAGATTATAGTGCTTATTGAAGAATAAAATTTACCTTTATTTAATAATGCATCAATAGTATCATTTCCAACACTTCCAAAAATAGCTTCTATGCCATTATCGGGTAAATTTACACTTATACCTATATCTCCTTCTAGTATAAGAGTGTCATATCCTGACCCTCCTGAATATGTTTTATCCGATGCGTCTATTACCAATGTATCATTGCCGCCACCTGCGGATAATATATCAGAACCGTCTCCTCCTCTTAGCCAGTCGTTTCCGCTGCTTCCGTATAACGTATCGTTTCCGGATCCGCCTCCAAATATAAGATCTTTTGTTGTTGAGACCCCACTAAAAAAATAATCATTGCCGCTATTACCGATAGCGCCATCTATCCCTAGCTTATTAAGGTCCAACTTCACGCCATTAGTATCAGTAACCAAAGCATATGTTTCACCGCCGCCCATTTGCTTAAAAGTCATATAACCGTTTTGCGTAGCAATACTATATCCGTTACTATCATACCCAAGCGCTACATCGGCACCCATTCCGATTGTGCCATCCACTCTTTCATATGATGTAAAAGCTGAGATTTTATTGCCATCTATAGCATAAGAGTTTGTAGATGCGCCTATGAGATTTATAGATTGTATATTTGCTTGTGTTAATGTTAATAATTCTCCGTCATCACTCTCACCGTCACTGTCTTTGTCTTGCCAAATATAAAACTTACCAAATTCTGTATCACTTGCATCCAATTTACCGTCATTATTGCTATCAAATTCAGCCCTTAATGCTTCCAAATCAGTATCATTTGCCTCTGTTCTATTTGCAAATGCTATCTCATTTGCGGTTGTTATCTTGCCGTCATCATTTTCATCATATGCTAGTAGCCCATCATCTGCTCCTACCCATCCTGTTTGATGTTTGGTGCCATCACTCTCTGTATCAAACCAAGCAGTACTGTCAAGTACGCTTGTCAGCTCTATGCCATCGCCATCAAGGTCAAGGACTACAGGGAAGAAAAAATAACCAAAGTCATCATAACCATAATAATCATAAGAACCAAAATCACTATAGCTATAATCAAAGTCATAGTTATAAGTAAATCCTGTATCAAAATCATAAGTATAGTTGCTTAGATAGCTGTCAAATGTCCAGCCGGTATCATATGTGTAGCTATTGAGATAAGTATAGTTATCCATCATAAAATAGCTATAACTATCGCCAAAAATACCGCTTTCTATAAGCCAGTCGTTATAATTACCGCCGGATGTATCTATGCCGTTGCTGCTGTTAATCAAATTTTCCCATATAGAATTATAAGTATCATCTTGGCTATAAAATAGATAGTCGCCAAATGGGCTGTCGCTATATGCATAAGAGGAGGTATAAATACCGGAAACCAGCAATGCATCATCGGTAAGGATATTTTGAAACTGTTCAAGCAGTGCAGATGTGCCGCTGCCTCCGAGAGATGTAAGCAATGTGCCTTCAGGGTCAAATGCTAAGATGTTGCCGAAGAAGGTGCCGTTTTCACTAAAAAAATAAGATGAGCTTGCATTTTCAAGTCCATTTTGTGAGGTTGTTGTAGAGCTTATAACATTTCCTAGCCCGGTAAGAGAGTTTGATGCGAGATAAATCGTGCTGCCGTCATCAAGAGTGATCGTCATGCCGTTTAAGTCTTCGTTGAGCATGGCGGCTATGATTTGCTTGTCTTCGTCTGCAAGATTTGTATTTTCAAGTAAAATCGATTCTATTGTTCTATTATGATCTCCGAGTTTGCTTGGATCATAATAATCTTTGTTAAATGGTCCTATATCCCAATTTGGCGGCCAGTTTAATCTTGGATCATTATTATTCATATCTTGTGTCGTACCAGGAATGTCTGGATTATTACTCCATTGACTTTCGTCTAACCATCTTGCAGTGCTTCCATCACTATTATTTATATCAAATAATTTTCTACTCTCATTAACAACATCTTCCCATGATGAGTCGGGATTCTGCCTTAATCTATTGCCTATTTCTATGCCAAGATTATTATTATGAATATCCATTATTTCTGATGCTACAGTTTGACCATCTTGAATATTGCCTTGCCACTCATGTGCATTCAAAAAAACTCTAGCAACTGTTTCACCATATTGCCTAGCAAGCTCAGCAGATAAAAGAATATGACGATAAGCATCTGCTGGACCATCACTTCTCCCTGGCAACTGTGAAGCAACAGATTCATCAATAGCATTTTGAGCAATACCATTTGTTAAAAAATTTGTTAAACTAGCCATTATTATTTTTTCCTTTCTATTTTATAAATTGAGTTTCTGCAGGTTTCTTGATAATCCAATCCTTTGTAACTACATTTCAATTTTCCATTTTTTTCGTATACTATACTGTACTGACTATCTACAGATATGAATGGCAAAATTTTATACTTAAGGCTACATGCGGTTGATTGTTTTGTTTTATTTCCTTCTTTTGTAATCAAATAAAAACTAGCATTTTTATAACGATTCAATATTAAAGCATTACATAGCCATAAAGTATGATTATTTTCTAAACTATGTATTTTATTGTCTTTCCAAAGTATCTCATTATCTCCAATAATAAATTTGACTATTTTTATTTCTTTTCCTGAATGATTTTTTAATTCAAAATGACTCTGTTTATCCGCAAACATATACCAATAAACAAATACTAAAGCCAAACCAAAAAATAAACTTTTTAACCCTTTCACATAATCTCCTTTTTTTAACTTCTATAAATTTTATTATTATACATAAAAACTAAATTATTTTCTTAAGATTTTTATGCGGCCAACAACCCGTCATCAGCTCCAACCCAGCCTGTTTGATGCAGCATTCCGTCACCATCAAGATCAAGCACAACAGGGAATGACCATGAGAAACCGATATGAAAACTATATCCGTCTCCACTGAAACTTCCACCTATACTTATGCCATTTACAGAAGCCCAATTGTCATATGGCTGAAATGTCGCATATGTGCCCACAGAACCATCATTATAACTCACATATAGGCTCGAGAAAAGATCATTATTTGCGGTGTAATTTAGAGTTGGATTGTACATCTCAGGGGTTATGGTCATAGTGTTATGATCGTATTGTACCTGCGGGAGTTCATCTATGTTGTCTATTGAAAAATTCCATGTGTCATAGTATTTGTTATCCAGCGAATAAACTGAGTATTCATAAAATTCAGATGGATCTCGATTAAATGCAGAGCTGTATATGCCTGCCGTATCTATGAAATTGAGGGTCATTTGTGTTTGAAAAAATTCCAAAAGATCGGAGTCTGAACTTATGTAATCAAATGATACTAAAGTATTTTCAGGATCATAGCCTGTGATGTTGCCGAGGAAGTCGCCTATTGTGGAGAAGAAATAGTTACTTTGCAAATCTTCTAAGCCATTTGCTAAATAAGTTGTAGAACTGATGATATTTCCAAGCCCATCAATAACATCGGCAGAATAAATTATTGTTGTGCCGTCGCTTAAAACAATCTTTCCACTTCCTATAATTAAATTTTTTTCAACAGTATTATAATCCATATCATATCGAATATAATCAAATGCGAATGTTGAATTTGGCAACCAACTGCTATCGTGCGATAAATTCATAAATTCACCCACAGTTTGAATAAGGGCATAAATATTATTGCCTTGAGTAAGATAATTATAGTCATCTATTCCGATAGCATCTGAAAATTCCTTATCACTTATTGCATTTAAAAATGCATAATCATGAGCTATCATATCGGCTTGTGATTCGATATTGTAGTTATAAAAAGAAGCTAGGTTAAGCGAGTCAAGTCTATAGTCATATTGGCTCCCACCTTGCGTAAGCAGCACAAGACCATTTAAAAACACATCATATCCTTGTTGAGACTGCCATTGATGTGTCATTTCATGCATAAACCAAGTTTTTACTCCCAAATTAGTTTCTTGAGAATAGTCGCTTGACCAATCCTCTGAATCTACATAAAATGTATTACCAAACGATGCTCCATATCCCTCTAATACAAAAGCTGAGTATTCTTTGCTGATTTTTACAGCATCATAATCAAAGCTATCTCCGAAATATGGTCGAAGCATGGCTTCTTCGCCTTCCGTTAGACCCCTATAGTCATTTGGTACTGTTTCAACAACATCAATTACTCCTAAATTAATACTTTCCGTGTTTTAATTCCTTTATTTTTTCAGTTTAATATTATATTTTTTAGTTAAAGCATCATAATAAAATGTAAAAAGTGCATCAAATACCATATAATCGTCATCATTGCCTTTTAAATTATATTTTTTCGCATAAAACACCACTCTATATTCATAAAGCGGTTTTAGCTCATTGGCTTTATATTGATTGTTGGTGCTTAAGTTCTTACCAAAAGGTATACATTCACTTGGTGAATCTATGGATGTTAAAGGAATTTTGGTATTAAAAATTTGTTTTACATGATCTGCATTGTAAGATTCTTTACCTATGAGCCCATTTGTATCCACAATGTTGCCATCATTTCTCTGCCACATATAATCAAGTATTTTATGATAATTTTCCTGGTCTCCATTCTTTATTTGCCATGTATAATCAACTATTATTTTATTTTTTCGTGCTACCGCATCAATTCCTATAAGATAATAATTATATTCGCCCCAAAATTTATCAACATAGAAACAAAGCTGTTTATTTTCATTTATTGCTACATTTAAATGTCTATGTATTGGGCCATGTATTTTATCGCCCACACATCCGCTCACACCAAATGCCAGAACCAACCCAACAATTAAAAATCTAAATCTTTTCACTCATTCTCCTTTTCATAACTTTCAAAAAATTTTATTATTATACATCAAATCTAATATTTTTTCTTAAGTTTATTTATGCAGACAATAGCCTGTCATCTGCCCTAATCGTACCGTCACTATAGCTAATATATAAACCTGGGAAGAGATTGTCATTTGCCGTGTAATTCGTTGTCGGATTATATATTTCCGGGGTTATGGTCATGGTATTTGGATCGTATTGGACCTGTGGAAGTTCATCTATGTTGTCTATTGAAAATTTCCATGTGTCATAGTATTTGTTATCCAGTGAATAGACAGAGTACCGGTCAAATACAGATGAGTCTTGGTTGAACATTGAACTATATATACCTGCTGTATCTATAAAGTTTAATGTCATTTGTGTTTGAAAAAAACTCTAATGATATCAAGGTAGCAACCAAGCCTTTTCGAATGTAGATGCTATTTTAGATGGGGATATCGATGCTCTTGTAGAGGGTGTACTTATCGCTCAAGCGAAGTAGAACCTTTTGTTTCCAAATCCAAAAATTACTAATAGTAATCCTTTGGTTTTATATCTTAAACACTCTCAAATTTTAAGTGTTTTCATGGTACGGCAACAAACTTTGATTTTCTAATACGAATATCTTATCGCACATTTTTGCCACGTCATAATCATGTGTTACTATCACAAGCCCGGCATTTTCTTTTTTTACATAATCTTTTAATACGTTCATGACCAAATTTGCCGTTTCTTTATCCAGATTACCGGTCGGTTCATCTGCGAATATAATTTTCGGCTTTTTGCTAAGCACTCTAGCGATAGAAACGCGCTGCTGCTGACCGCCAGAGAGCTCGGATGTTTTTTGATCTACTAGTGATGCAATTTCAAGCTTTTTAAGCAAAGCCATATCTACAGTAGAGTTTGAAAGTATAGTGGCAATTTCTATATTTTCAATAGCTTTCATTCCTTTAAAAAGATGATGAAATTGGAAAATCATCCCTAGCTCAAAACGACGCATCTGATCTATCTGTGATGAGCTTAATTCATCTATTCTTTGATCCAACAAAGTCACTTCTCCTTTTTTGGGAGTAAGAAA
>JAFGWQ010000166.1 GCA_016937075.1 Campylobacterales bacterium
CAGATCTTAGAGGATACTTCTTTGATAGCAGGGATCCGCTTGATTGCGGATAGCAAAGTTTTTGATGCTTCATTCAAAGGAGAGCTAGAACGGCTTAAAGAGAAAATGAAAAACGAGCTGCAATGAGCAATAAAGAGTTTATAGAAAAAACATTTGATATGCTATACCAAGCTGCTGAGTATGAAAGAGAAATATTCAATATAAGCGAAGAGGGGTATATCTCCAACATAAGTGACGGTATCATTGAAATAAAAGAGCTTCCAAATGTCGGATATTTTGAGCTTCTAGAACTTCCTCATAATCTTTTTGCACTTGTAATGAACATCAAGCAAGATGCTGTCCAAGCTATTGTTTTGGGTGAATATACATTGCTTAATGTGAAAGATCGAGTAAGATACACCAACAAAAGCATATCAATCCCCGTCGGGGACGCTTTGCTGGGGAAGATAGTTGACCCATTGATTTTCTCTTTGGACAAAAAACAATTGATCATAACAGATGAGCATTATGCTATTGAACAAGACGCTATTCCCATGATGAAGAGGGATTTTGTCAAAGAGCCTCTATATACCGGTATTAAGATCATTGATGCAATGATCCCTATTGGCAAAGGACAGCGAGAACTTATTGTCTCAGACTCTTCGCTTGGAAAGACATCAATTGCAGTTGATACGATCATTAATCAAAAATGCAAAAATGTCCTTTGTATCTATGTTTCTATTGGGCAGAAAAAAACAGAAGTTGCCAGAGTGATAGAAGATCTTAGGCGTCACGATGCCCTTGAACACACAGTAGTAGTCGTTGCTTCATCGGACAGTTCAGCAGGAATGAAATTTATCGCTCCTTATTCGGGATGTGCAATAGCTGAGTATTTTCGAGATCAGGGGAAAGATGTGCTTATTGTTTATGATGATCTCACAAGTCATGCAGATGCTTATAGAAGTATTTCACTTTTGCTTGAAATACCGCCTGGACGCGAAGCATACCCGGGAGATATCTTTTTTATTCATTCGCGTCTTTTGGAGCGCGCAGGCAAAAGAGATGATAGATATAAAGGCGGCTCAATAACAGCACTTCCTATTATAGAGACCCAAGCGGGGCGTATCTCTGATTATATCCCAACCAATCTCATATCAATAACCGACGGTCAGATATATTTGGAAAGAGAACTTTTCAATAAAGGATTTTTACCGGCTATTGATATTGGAAAATCCGTATCACGTATAGGGGCTAAAGCACAGGCACCTGCATTAAAAAAGATGGCAGCCAAGCTTAAACTAGATTACTCCCAGTTTTTAGAGGTAGAAATTTTTACAAAGTTCGGTGCCAAAGTAGAAGAACAAACACAAAAGTTGATCCATAGAGGACAAGCATTGAGGGTCGCGCTGAAGCAAAAGCGATATGAGCATATTGATATGCCCGAACAAGTAATCATCTTTTTTTTGAGTAATGAAGGATATTTGCAGTCTTTATCTTTGATAGAAGTAGAATCATTTATAGAAAAGTTTATTTTTGAAATAAGAAAAAATGAGTCCGATATTTTTGATATTATTAATGCAACAAATGAGATTGATGATACATTGATCAAACGTCTTCAAGATGTGGCAAATAAATTTATAAAAGAGTGGCAGCAATGAGCAATTCTTTGTATCTGACAAAGAAGCTCAAGAGTACCGAAGAGATTGAGAATATCATTTCTACAATGAAAGCATTTGCAAATTATAATATTCAAAGTGCCAAACGCAAACTCCCGCATCTGCGCACATATCATAGAAGCATAGAAGATGCAGCAGGAGATATTGTCACAATTTTTCCTAGCCTTGCAAATATTGAACATAATTTATCTGAAAAAACAATTTTTGTTCTTTTTCTTTCCCAAGAAGGACTTTGCGGCTTTTTTAATGAAAATATAATTGATTTTTTCAATACCATACCAAAAGAAAATCATAACATCGTAATTGTAGGTGAAGTCGGCGCACAAGAAGCAAAAGTACAAAATATTTATTTTGATCATTATATCAAGGGCGCTACAAATGTTGAATCGATTGATACACATACTGAAGAACTTTCAATATATCTTAATGAAGTAGTTATGAAAGAAAATTTGAGCTCTTTAAATTTAGTATACGCAAAACATAATGATAGGGCTAGCTATGATATGGTAGTTAAAAAGGTTTTACCACCGGATTTTTCTGCATTTCATAAAAAGTCAACCAATAAAAAGCCGCTTTTATACCTAGAAAACCATGATATACTGAATGCTTTGATCAAGGAATATCTTTATATATCATGCTATAGAGCATTTATAGAATCGGTTGCAAGTGAAAACCAAGAAAGGTTCAACAGGATGAACCAAGCCGGAAATGCTATCAAAGAGAGAGAACAGCTGATAAAGCTCGAACTTAATGCATTTCGACAAAAGGAGATCACCGAGGAGTTGCAAGAAATTGTCACTACGTATCGCGCAATGATAAAAAAATAAGATATGAAAGTTGTTTTTATATCTAGCAAACCGCTTTGTAAATACTTAAAAAAGCAGAGCAAAATATGTCTTGCTTTCATTCCACTTAAAATCCCACTATTTGTGATATAATTCGACAAAAACTAAACCAAGGGGAAAATATGATTCCTTTTACAGATGAAGAATTAGAACCAGCCGTTATGAATGTCATAGAAAAGGTAAGACCTTCTATCAAGCTTGACGGCGGAGATATCAAACTTATAGGTATTAAAGACGGCAAAGTATATGTGCAACTTCAAGGAGCATGTGTAGGCTGTGCTAGCAGCGGCACCACACTTAAATACGGTGTAGAAAAACAGATGAAAATCTTGATCCATCCGGAAATCAGCGTGGTCAATGTCCCGATAGGCAGTGAAGATAAATGGAGCGAGTTAGGGTGAGTATTAATCAAACACGATTACTAGCAAGAGCAGAAGCGTTGTTTTTAAAAGGAGAGTACAAAAGTGCTCTTCAGACATATGGCATACTGTTAAAAGAATTTCCAAAACTTGATGAAGCACGAATGGGTATCTATCTCAGCGATTTGGGACTCGAAAATGATGATGAGGCACAAGCTCTTTTTGATTACTACCACTCAATAAAAGATAAACAAGAAGATGCTGTGCAAATTATTAATGACATCATAGAATCTTTGGATGCTTCTAAAAATACCTTACAAGAACTCATCTCGTCGCATATAACATCACAACTTGAATTGGACGGTATTTCGTATAATGATTTCAAAGAGTTAATAAAAACCAGAGGTGATTTCAAGCAGACTTTTGAAGATATTATGTTTTCTACTAAAGTTATAATTACCACTAAAGAAGAATTAATAGATTTTATAGTCGAGCTTAAAAAAGGTGGTTTTGAAGATATGGCATTAAAATATTTAGACGATACGGCGAGTTTGTTTGCAAATGATCAAGATATTTTGGAGCTTTATAAGTTGTTCGAGAAGGAAACAAAGTGAAAATACCTTTCAATCTCAAAGGATACGATTTTTTAACAGATGATACAAAATCAATACAAGCCGATACGCTCTTTTTGAAAACCTCACAAAATAGCCATTATTTTGACGCACTACCGATTGCGCCGGAATTTATTACATCCGAGGAGTTGATAAAGCTTTGGGATATAGATAAGAAGCTGAAAGTAGTCGGCGTAACCGGTACGAACGGTAAAACCACAGTAACTGCAGCCATATATTCTCTGCTTTTAGATCTTGGACAAAAACCGGCATTGCAAGGCACTAGAGGTTTTTTTGCAAACGAAGAAAGATTGGAAGAAAAATCCATGACAACCCCATCTGTCTTTGAAACTTTATATCATATGAAAAGAGCATTAGACAAAGGGTGTGATTACTTTATTATGGAAGTAAGTTCGCATGCAATTGAACAAAAAAGAATAGAAGGGATTGAGTTTGCTCTCAAGATCCATACAAATGTCACGGCCGACCATTTGGATTATCACAAAACAATTGAAGAATATCGCAGGGTCAAGAGTCTATTTTTTGCAGATAAAACACCAAAACTTCTCAATAAAGATGACATAGCCCACATCACATATAATCCTGCAAATGCTCAAAGTTATGGTGTTGATCAACCGGCATCATTTAAAGTGCAAGCATTTTCATTAAGCAATGGTATCACGGCATATATAAAGCATTTTGAAACCGAGGCTACATTTAGCTCTCCTATGGTGGGACTTTTTAATCTTTATAATCTCATGGCAGCCATAGGAGCTGCAGTCATGTTGACAGGTAAACCATTACAAGAGGTGTGTGACGCGGTGCAGCATTTTGCAGGAGTAGCAGGGCGCATGGAGGTAGTTAGCAGTGATCCGCTTGTTATAGTAGATTTTGCTCATACGGATGATGGAATGATGCAGGTATTGCAAAGCATGAAAGATAAAACATTATCAGTGGTGTTTGGAGCCGGCGGCAATCGCGATAAGCTCAAGCGTCCACGCATGGGAGCGGTTGCAGGCAGATATGCGAGTAAAATCTATGTTACTAGTGATAATCCTAGAGATGAAGAGCCGCAAACTATCATTAATGAGATCCTAGAAGGGTTAAAAGGCAAAGATAACGTACAAGTATTTGTAGATCGCAAAGAAGCTATCAAAAGAGCAATTGAAGAATTGAGGGATGATGAAGCGCTTTTGATACTAGGCAAGGGTGATGAAGACTATCAAGAGATCAAAGGCGTGAAATATCATTTTGATGATAGACAGATCGTTAGAGAATACCTTTTTGGCTAAGAAAAAGTAGTAAGAGTAGAGTAATACTTTATTTTCATTTAAACAAACTTTGGTATTATTCGGAGTAAATTACTCTTAATTAAGGAAAAAAAATGAATTATGCTTTACCGCAACCGGCTTTTTATATATTTAAATGTCAACAAAGTTCTCCTCCGGGTATGCCAAAACCAAGTTGTGTAAGTCAAAACAATCCTGAATCACAACAGCTATTTATGTATCTGGCTCAAAGTCTAATGCAAAAAGGCATTATTTCTACTGTTCAGCCGATACAAACAGGCTGTTTGAACCGCTGCCAGCAAGGTCCTGTAATGTTGGTAGAACCGGGTCATACTATGTATGTAGGGCTTACTAAAGAAAAGATAGACCGCATCATAGAAGAACATATCATAGGCGGTAAAGTAGTCCAAGAATATGTGATTGCTCCCCAGATGTGGGGCGAGCCAATAGAGCCAAAAACTTTAGTGCAATCATAAAATCACAATTTTATAGTATAATTGCACTATTTAAATCAAGGAAAATATCTATGACCATTACTATGCTTTATAGTAAAATCCATCGTGCGACAGTAACGGATGCCAATTTAAATTATGTTGGCTCCATCACGATCGATAGTACATTATTGGAAGCTGCTGGAATGTTAGTGGGGCAAAAGGTGGATATTGTAAATATCAATAATGGCGAGAGATTCTCAACATATATCATAGCAGGTGAGGCCGGCAAAGGAGATATTTGCCTTAACGGTGCAGCAGCTAGAAAGGTGCATGTAGGAGATAAGATCATTATTATCGCCTATGCCCAAATGGATGCCAAGCAGGCGACTTCATATCAGCCTAAACTTGTTATATTAGAAGATGAAGACAATACGATAGCTCAAGTTTTAGAAGGATTGGAATAGTATATGTTTGAAGGATTAGATATATCTAAAATGTCACAAATGATGGCTAGCATGCAAGAAGATATGAAACGTCTTCAAGAAGAAGCAAAAAACAAAGAATTTACAGTAAAAGTGGGCGGTGGTATGGTAAGCATTACCATCAACGGTAATTCTGAAGTTTTGGATGTATCTATAGATGATTCACTCCTTAGCGATAAAGAGTCGTTGCAGATATTGCTTATCAGTGCTATGAATGACGCCTATAAAATGGTAGAAGATGATAAAAAAGCTCAAGCTATGAAAATGATGGGCGGAATGAACCCTTTTGGGTCATGAGACAGTTTAAAGCCTTGTAGTATCAATAAGATAGTGAAACTCTTTTGAAGTTTTAAGATGAACTATTTTTCTGACTGCACTAGATGATCTGCCATCTGTTTTAATCATTTTTTTCAAAATCGTCTTAATATTATTCATTTTTGCTCCTTTATAAAATGATGTTTTTAAAAAACAAGATAAGTATAAATAAAAATCATTACAATATGATTACATTAGGAGAGCATATATATGCAATCATTAGCTAAAGCAATAGAACAAGACTCACTTCTACAAACAAAACAAATCATTGATAATGGCATTGACTTATCAAAACCTCTTGTTCTTGGAAGTGAATATGATTTAGATAGCCCAGATGAGGTTAGTGTACTATTTTTTGCAATACGAAAGTATGCAAGTATCGAGCTTATTAAGCTTCTTTTGGAGCATGGTGTAGACCTATTTGAAGTTGACAAAGAAGGCGTAAGCAGCTTGGATGTTGCTATCAAATTCAAGAGATATGATGTGGTGCAATTATGTATTGATAACGGATTTGATGTCAATACTACCAAGAGAAAAAGCGGCATAACTCCTCTAATGCTGGCATCATGTTTTAATGATATCGATATGCTGAAGCTATTAATAGAAAATGGAGCCAAAATTGACAATAAAGATAAATTTGGTATGAATGCTATAGAGTATGCAAAAAAGCTAGGCCAGACAAAAACCGCAGAATTTTTGGAAAGCAAGATAGAAACTAACTAGTAGTGGGTGATTATATGCCCACTATCACTTTATGCTATAATATCCCAAAAAAAGAAAGTAATATATGAGCCCAAAAACCCTTCATTTAGTTAGCTTAGGCTGTACGAAAAATCTAGTAGATAGCGAAGTGATGTTAGGTCGCTTGAGTGATTATGCACTCACCGATGATGCTGGAAATGCAGATGTCATCATTGTCAACACTTGCGGATTTATAGAGGCAGCCAAAGAAGAATCTCTTTCAACTATATTGAATCTCCACGAACAACGAAAGAGTGACTCATTGCTTGTCATGAGCGGTTGTTTGAGCGAGAGATATAAAGATGAACTACAAAAAGATCTCCCTGAAATTGATATATTTACAGGAGTGGGTGATTATGACAAGATAGACGCGATGATAGAAGCCAAAAAAGGTGTTTACACCCCAGAAGTTTTCCTGGCTGACGAAAACTCACCTAGAGTTATCACCGGCTCAAACTATCACGCTTATATCAAAATAGCAGAGGGGTGCAACCAAACATGTTCGTTCTGTGCCATTCCGCACTTTAAAGGCAAGCTTCACTCTAGGACATTAAATTCGATAGTCAAAGAGGTAACCTCTCTTGTGGACCAAGGATTTTGGGACTTTTCATTTATCTCTCAAGATAGCTCGAGTTATGGGAGAGATATAGGATTAAAAGACGGTCTTATAGATATGATAAATGAGGTAGAGAAAATCAAAGGCGTAAAGAGTGCAAGAGTCTTGTATCTATATCCAAGCACGACCAGTTTTGCCCTCATTGACAAGATAGCAGATTCTACAGTTTTCCAGACATATTATGATATACCGATCCAGCATAGTGATGATAGTATGTTTAAAGTGATGAAAAGGGGCTTTGGAGAAGAGAAAACAAAAGCATTGCTATATCATATGCAAAGTAAACCAAATGCATTTATCCGTACCACATTCATAGTCGGGCATCCTGGCGAGAGTGACGAAACATTTAAAAGGCTTTGCGAGTTTTGTAAAGATTTTGGTTTTGATAGATTCAATGTATTTGCCTATTCCAACGAAGAGTCAACAAGCGCTTACGATATGGAGCAAATTCCTGCTAAGATCATAGCCCAAAGAGTAAAAAAACTCGGCAAAATTGCTTCTGACGCGACAACTCTTTCATTGTCAAAATTGATAGACACTACTTTACAAATTGTCATAGATGGAGAAAGCAGTGAACATGAATATCTGCTTAGTGCCAGACCGCTTGCCTGGGCAGTAGAAATAGATGGCGAAATACTCATAAATGATACATCTGATCTGCCTATCGTTTATGGCGGTGCATATGAAGCAAGGGTCACAGAGCTTGTCGGCGATAAGCTTTTGGCAACACTTACAAGGAAGGTAGAAGGATGAAGGTTGAAGGAAGAAGAACAGAAGGTGAAAGATGGTGTTATTCTGAGCCACAAAGTGGCGTGAGAATCTAAAAAAGATACAAGATGAAAACAGACAAAAAGATACTTCTTCATTCTCTCTTCTCCCTTGAAAATAAAAAACTCCTTCTTGCCTTTTCGGGCGGCATTGATTCATCGGCACTTTTTCACATTCTTATAGATAACGGTCTGAAGCCAGATTTGGCAATAGTTGATTATGGGATCAGGGAACAGAGTAAAGATGAAACGGCTTATGCCAAAGAGTTGGCCTCAAAGTATAATTGCATTTGCCATGTTGTTAATGCCCCTAGTTTTGATAGTCATTTTGAAGCCAACGCAAGAGCATTTAGATATGAGTTTTTTGAAAAGCTGATAGAAGAACATGGGTATCATGTATTGCTCACAGCCCATCAGCTTAATGATCAGCTTGAATGGTTATTAATGAGACTCACCAAGGGGGCGGGACTCGGTGAGCTGATAGGTTTACATAGTGTTGCCCAACGATCAAATTATACGATAGTACGTCCATTACTAGAATATAGTAAAAATGAGTTGCAAGATTATCTGGATAATAATAAATACAGATATTTCATAGATGAGAGCAATAATGATGAGAGTTATGAGAGAAATTATTTTCGTAAATATTATAGCAATTCGCTTGTCGAAAAATATAAAGACGGGATAAGACGGAGTTTTAAATATTTAAAAGATGATATATTTATACTTGAAGATAGATTTGAGACAATTTTTGCCTATAAAGAACTTCGAGTGATCAAAATATACGACACAAGGCTCAAAGTTAAAGCAGCCGATCTGGCATTAAAGGAACTTGGTTATTTGCTTAGTTCGGCCCAAAGGGAAGAGATAGAAAAAAATAATGATTTGGTCATCGGCGGAGTCTGGGCAATCGGCTTGAGTGCTGACAAGCTCTATATCGCTCCATACTATAAAACAGTATTGCCAAAAGAGTTTAAAGAAAAATGCAGAATTACAGGTATCCCACCTCTAATAAGAGGATATTGGTATATGGAGAATTTAGATAAAATAGATATCTAGTAAAAAATGATTTTCAAGGAGTCTTTATGAGATATATTTTAAGTGTTTTGATTTTATTGTCATGTATTGGGTGCAAAGACAAGATCTCCGAAGATAATGGAAG
>JAFGWQ010000021.1 GCA_016937075.1 Campylobacterales bacterium
GGTTATGAAGTAGAGGGGGTTTACATGAAACTCCACGATAAAACAGATTATCACGAAGCTAATTTTGCAAAAGTTGAAAATGTAGCTGCACATCTTGGCATTAAAGCGCATTTTGTCGACTTGAGTGATGATTTCAGAAAAGAAGTTTATGACTATTTTGTATCATCATACAAAGATGGGCTAACTCCAAATCCATGTGTGGCATGCAATCGTACTATTAAATTTGGTAAAATGATAGAGTTTGCACAGTCGCAAGGCGCCAATTTTGTCGCTACCGGCCATTATGTCAGATGTGATGGACTGGCTATCTATGAAGGAATTGATAAAAGCAAAGATCAAAGTTATTTTTTGGCGCAAATAGATAAAAATGTTTTGCCAAAATTATTGTTTCCTTTGGGGGACTGGCTAAAAGAAGATCTCAAGCTGCATGCACAAAAATATGATTTTTTATCCTCCATATCCTCTTCAAAAGAGAGCTTGGAGATATGTTTTGTAGAAGATACGTATATAGATATACTAAAAGAGCACATGAAGATTGACAGCAATGGGGAAGTGCTAAATACAAAAGGTGAGATCATAGGAACCCATAAGGGCTATATGCATTATACCGTCGGCAAACGCAGAGGATTTTTTGTAAATGGCGCACATGATCCTCATTTTGTGCTACAGTTAAAACCGGAAACCAATCAAATTGTTGTTGGTAAAAAAGAAGAGTTGGAAGTTAGTAGTGTTGAATTGAAAGAACTTTCTTTATTTGATAGTATCGGTGATACGATAGAGTGTCAAGTCAAAGTACGATATCGCACACAAGCAGTACCTGCAATTGTAACGATCAACGGGGACAAGGCTCAAATAACACTTCATGAAAGTGTTTTTGGCGTTGCCAAAGGACAGGTAGCAGCACTGTATGATGGAGAGAAATTACTAGGCGGTGGAATTATAGTATAAGCTCAAAACCTCCATTTTATCAATGTTTGGATATAATGTAACATTAAATTAAAGATGGGGTACAACGCTTATGGGCGGATATATGATTTTTTCTGGAACTGCAAACAGTGAATTGGCAAACGAGATAGCAAGATATCTTGAAATGCCACTTTCAAAAGCCACGATCAATAGATTTTCTGATGGTGAAATAAATGTGCAAATCGCCGAGAGTGTAAGAGGCAAAGATGTTTATATCGTTCAGCCTACATGTGCACCTGCAAATGATAACCTAATGGAACTTCTTATAATGACCGATGCCCTTAAAAGATCATCAGCTAAATCAATTACGGCTGTCGTGCCATATTATGGTTATGCCAGACAAGATCGCAAGGCAGCTCCAAGGGTACCTATTTCAGCTAAATTGGTAGCAAATCTAATGGAAACTGCAGGAATTACAAGAGTAGTTACGGTTGATTTGCATGCTTCTCAAATACAAGGCTTTTTTGATATACCGGTAGATAATTTATACGGTGCTATATTATTTGCAGATTATATAAAATCAAAACAATTACCAAATCCTATCATAGCTTCTCCGGATATCGGCGGAGTAGCACGAGCTAGGTATTTTGCCCAAAGATTGGGATTGGATATGGTAATAGTAGATAAAAGACGCCAAAAAGCAAATGAATCTGAAGTAATGAACGTCATAGGTGATGTAGACGGTAAAGATGTGATATTGATAGATGATATGATAGATACTGCCGGCACTATGGTCAAAGCTGCCGAAGCTCTTAAAAAATTAGGAGCTACAAGCGTAATGGCTTGTTGTACGCATCCGGTGCTTTCGGGTCCTGCTTATGATCGCATAGAAAATGGGGTACTAGATGAGCTCGTAGTGGCAAATACTATACCAATGAGACAACCGTCACCAAAAATAAAAATGCTCTCCACGGCTTCAATGCTTGGAGAAGTCATAAGAAGAGTACACAATAATGAGAGTGTAAATTCTCTATTTGATGTAAAATAATTAATAATATAAAAGTAAATAGTTATACAAGGAAAGCCATATGGCAATAGTACCGCAGTCACATATTCGTAATTTTTCTATCATAGCCCATATCGACCATGGCAAATCGACTCTTGCCGATCGTATCATACAAGAGTGCGGTGCGGTTTCTGATCGCGAGATGTCGGCCCAAGTTATGGATACTATGGATATAGAAAAAGAGCGTGGTATTACTATAAAAGCCCAAAGCGTAAGGCTTGATTATGTTAAAGACGGCGAAGCGTATGTGCTTAATCTTATAGATACTCCAGGCCACGTTGATTTTTCATATGAAGTAAGCAGATCTTTAGCATCCAGTGAGGGGGCATTGCTTATCGTTGATGCAGCTCAAGGTGTAGAAGCTCAAACTATAGCTAATGTATATATAGCTATAGAAAATAATTTGGAGCTTTTACCTGTAGTCAATAAAATCGATCTCCCTGCAGCTGATCCGGATCGAGTGCTTGGTGAACTTGAAAATGCTATCGGAATAGATGCGACCGAACATTGCTTGGTATCTGCCAAAACAGGGCAGGGTGTCAAAGACCTTATAGATACTATAGTCGAACGCATTCCCGCACCAAGCGGAGATGAAAATGCTCCAACCAAAGCTCTTATATATGATAGTTGGTTTGATAATTATCTAGGCGCATTGGCGTTAGTGAGAGTATTTGAAGGCAGTCTCAAAAAAGGCCAAATGGTCAAAATAATGGGCGCCGCAAGAGAGCATCAGATACTAGATCTCATGTATCCTCATCCATTAGCTCCCAAAAAAACACCTGAAATAAAAACAGGCGAGATAGGCATAGTCGTGCTTGGATTAAAAACCGTTGATGCCTTGCAGGTAGGTGATACTATCACGGATTCTAAAAATCCAACGAGCGAGGTTATTCATGGATTTGAACCTGCCAAGCCATTTGTGTTCGCAGGTATCTATCCGATAGAAACAGATAAGTTTGAAGACCTAAGAGACGCACTCAATAAACTGAAACTAAATGATAGTTCTCTTAGTTTTGAGCCGGAGAGTTCTATGGCACTAGGAAGCGGATTTAGGACCGGATTTTTGGGTATGCTTCACATGGAAGTAGTCAAAGAAAGATTAGAGCGCGAGTTTGATCTTGATCTCATTGCCACAGCACCTACTGTGGTATATGAAGTATTGCAAACCAATGGCGAGAAAATAGAGATACAAAATCCAAGTGAGCTTCCGGAGCCACAAAAAATTGATACTATTTTTGAACCTTATGTCAAAGCTACTATACTTACCCCTCAAGAGTTTGTTGGCAATCTCATAAAACTTCTAAGCGAGAGAAGGGGTATTCAGATAAAAATGGATTATCTCAATGAAACAAGAGTATTGCTTGAGTATGATATTCCTATGAACGAGATAGTGATGGATTTTTATGACAAGCTCAAAAGTACGACAAAGGGGTATGCAAGCTTTGACTATGAGCCTATTGGTTTTCGCCCTGGTAAGCTAGTAAAATTGGATATAAAAGTAGCAGGCGATATAGTAGATGCATTATCTATCATAGTACCGGATGAAAAGGCAAGAACTAGAGGGCTAGCCTTTGTGAATCAGCTCAAAGAACTGATACCAAGACAACTGTTTGAAGTAGCTATTCAAGCTAGTATTGGCAATACCGTAATAGCCAGATCCAATGTCAAATCAATGGGTAAAAACGTAACTGCTAAATGCTACGGCGGGGACATTACTCGTAAAAGAAAACTGCTAGAGAAACAAAAAGCCGGTAAAAAACGTATGAAGTCCATAGGAAAGGTAGAAGTACCGCAAGAAGCATTTATGGCTGTACTTAAGCTAGATAGCTAATATGGGCTGGGTATTTCATATTCACTTGATTGCGGCTATTTCTTGGATAGGCGGAGCAGTGTTTATGTTTGTTTTGGGTATTTTTCTCAGAGATAAAAAAGCCCAAAAGCAAGTTTATCCTCGTATCGGGCCATTGTTTGGGTATTATGAAGTTGTAGTGCTCATTATTTTGATAGCGACAGGCATTACTTTGATCACGCAAAACGGATTAATAGATGTTTTATCAAGTAATGATCAAAGCGAAGTATTAGTTGCATTAAGAAAAAAACTATGGCTTGTAGGCATTGTGGTGCTGCTTACCGTTGTCCATTTTGCTATAGCACTTAAAACAAACGCAAAAGAGAGAACAAAATGGCAGCATCTTATCTCTAGAGGTTCTTCCTTGCTTATATTTCTTTTGAATCTATGGATACTTCACTATGCTATTGTCGTGCGGCATATTTTATAAGAGAAAATTATAAATTAGAGGGCAGAAATGAGATGTATGAGTTGTCAATGTCTGAGCTTTCGTACTTTTTGCAAGAATTGTGAAATAAATCTACTAGCCCCATCTATTACAAAAAGAACTATTGGTACACTTGATGTGTATAGTTTTTATAAATACTCTACCATAGAAAATTTACTTCTTGCCAAACACACTCCTCAGGGGTATAGGATTTTTAAAGCATTGGCAAATATTACACTAAAACCGTTCATTGAGCAATTCATGGCTACTGATCCACGTGAAATCAGCATCGTTGGGGTGGATGAAAAAGTAAAAAATGGATACTCTCATGTAGCACTGCTAACTCATGCGATGAAGTATAGAGGCACAAATATCTTACACTCATCACTTCTTGCTTCAAATGACATAAAATATTCCGGTCAAAGTTTACAATATCGCATTACGCATTCAAGAGATTTTATATACAAAGGTAAAAAGAATATAGACGCGATTCTTGTTGATGATATCATAACTACCGGCGGTACATTGCAGCAGGCACAATCTGTATTGCTTCAATCAGGAGTAAGGGTATTATTTGCATTAACACTAGCAGATGCCAAAGAATAGATGAATTTCACAGTAAAAAATGATAATATTATAAAAAACTTAAGGAGTGTTGTATGGAACATACATTATTTGTAGTAGTTATTACTATTGCTATTGCTACACTTTTTAACGTTTTTCTCAAAAAGATTAAAATCCCGACCATTATAGGATATATACTATCTGGAATCATTATAGCATCAATATTTAGATTTGATGAAAATGCAAAAGAGACGCTTTCTCATGTGGCAGAATTTGGTGTTGTGTTTTTGATGTTCACGATAGGACTTGAGTTTTCCGTTAAACATTTTCGTAAGATGAAACAAGAAGTTTTTGCATATGGGATGCTTCAGGTAAGTATAACAGGCCTTTTATTTTCGGGCATAAGTTATTTTTTATTTGATGCAAATGCTAAAACATCATTGGTCATTGGACTTGCGTTGGCTTTATCATCAACAGCCATAGTACTTAAAGTGCTTAATGAAAACAATGAAACACATTCCGGTTACGGCCGTATAGCTCTTGGTGTTTTGCTTTTTCAGGATTTAGCGGTTATCCCAATATTGCTAATGATCTCTATTTTTACATCCAACGATAAATCCCTAGGCTCTTTGCTTGTGGAGCTTTTGATCAGTGCAACTATTGTTTTTGCAGTGTTTTTTATTGCCAGTAGGTATGTTATTGAAAGATATTTTGGGTGGATCATGTCTACAAAAAGTGAAGAGATATTTTTGGTCTCCGTGTTATTATTTGTCATATCTACCTCGTTTTTTGCTGAAAGCCTAGGCTTTTCTTATTCTCTGGGAGCATTTTTGGCAGGTATGGTGCTTGCTGAGACTAAATTTAGATATAAGATCGAAGCCGACCTTGTGCCTTTTAGGGATATTTTACTCGGTATATTTTTTGTAACTCTTGTCATGTAGATTGATTGGCACTCAATGTTGGAATAGGGGCGTATCATATTATTGCTTGTTATAGGGATCATGTTTTTTAAGGCCATA
>JAFGWQ010000167.1 GCA_016937075.1 Campylobacterales bacterium
AAAAATTAGCCAACGGGTTGGGCTACCATGGTTTTTGAACTTCTTATTTTAAAAATAATATTAATAGGACGATAATGTTATATTATCCACTTATTAGTTGACTCCAGATCCTCAAAATAATGCTACTTTATAGAATGCTAAAATCAGCTTCTCTAGTGGGGAGCCAAAGAGTAAGTATACTCCATATCATAAGTGATGCATTTACATATTCTGCGTAGCTTATTAAATAAGCCTACACAAATAACGATAGCCCTGCAACAATTCTATCCTCTTCGGGTTCTAAAACAGAAAAGCCCTGAGCACTCAAAAACCTTTTGTAGTATCGGTTAAGACTTTTCTGTTTTATCTCGTTACGCTCCTCGCCAGTAGGGTGGCCCCAATGCGATACAAGAAGCACATGAATCCCTTCTCCTTCGCCGTATGCATCATTCAGTGATTGGAGCATAAGTATTTCTGCAAACCCCTTTCCTCTATCCCCTTTGTGCACTAAAAGCTTATCCCAGAAACAAAGCGTATTATATTCGGTTTGTGTCAGCTCATCCAGCATCTCAAGAGTTTCTGTTTCAAATAGGGGATAGGGGTCATATGATCCCCCATCAATCAACTCATTTAATTCCCGGGATATCACACTTTTTCCGGCCATAGCCACTTCTTCACCAGGGATAATAAGATCAACCATTGTCGCTCTATGCTTCCCGTCAAAATACAATTTACGAACTTTTGCGCTTCCATTGAAAGGAATCTCACCAGTCATAAAACTGGTTAAAGTTTTGGTTACGATCGTGAGCTGGCTGCTTGAGGTGCGAAGGATGTCAGCATATTTCTTGCCTAACGAATCAAGTTCTTCTTGTCCACAGTAACTATTATAGTTTTTAATCTCTATGACTGGATTGTGCAAGCCCTCAGTGTGTAAATATTCAATGTAGTTATCAAGTGCTGTCATGCTAAATCCTAATGCTTTTTTTGTTCAGCTCTGAGTGCTTCATAATAATTTGTCGTATCTGTATTAATGCTCAGTGCTTCAATTATGATATCTTCATATTCTTTTGTAGATAATTTTTCTTTGGATATCATTTGTGCCCTATCCTTTAATCCTAGACATTGTTTTGAGATATGCTGCAAATCATCTTTAAGCAGATCATATATCGTCACAATCAAGTAACCGTTTGGAAACCTTTCTATATCATTTTTAAGATCGTCATCTGTTATCTTATGGCCCGTAAGCTTGTCTTTATCCATAATGATACACAATATATCATTTTCAAAAATTTTATGAAGGTAGGGGAGTATATAGTCTATAGTTTTAAAAACGTATGCTTTTAATGCCAGAAGAAGTCCGAACCCCTCATCTATTACGTAGATGTTTTTATTATCAATTTGAATGACTCTTCCAAAATCTTCAGAGTCATCCGTATTGATAACGCCCTCTTCAGATATGTTATTTTTATCAAGAAAAGATGTAATAGTTTTGTAGTCTATATTGTTGTTTCCCCTCCAATCAATAAGTGTATCTTCTTCAATACCTAATTGATAAGCGAGAATATATTCTTCTTCTATCAAGAGTTTAATTTTGATTCTATCCAGGATTTCATTTGATGTTCCGATTTTTATTGCCATATTATTTGTCCTTTACAATTGATTTAATAATTATTGAGTCTTTTCACTATCTGAGCCCGTCTGCTAGATCACGCTTCACTACAGTAACATAGACCATCGTAGTATTCAGGCTTGAGTGCCTAAGCAGCTCTTTTGCCATCAAAATATCCTTGGTCTTACGGTAAACCGATATCGCTGCAGTATGCCTAAAAATGTGAAGTCCTTGCCTCTTGACACCGGCACTCTCAAATACCTTTTTGACACTCTTATAGAAGTTACTGCGATCGATACGCTCTTCTGCTCCTATCCCCTTAAAGATATAATCATCCTCTCCTATGATAGACCTAAAGTACTCCAGCTCTTTCTCAATGTTTGACTTTTTGATCAACGTAAACTGCTCCTCCCCAGACTTGGTATCAAAAAGCTGAATCTCATAGAAATCCCGTACTCCATGCACATTAGTAATATCTGACTCAATGATGTCCCCTAGCCTCAGCTGGAGCGTTTCGGTGATACGGGTACCGGCGTAAATCATGATCTTGATAGCAAGCGAGTGGATAAAGTCATAGTGGGAACCTCTCTCTTCTATTTTGCGGTCAAGATAGTCTATCGTGTTCATTATCTCATCATCGTTGAGGTACTTTATCTTTTTCTTTTTATTGATGTTCTTGGGAGCCAAACGCTTGAATTCAGGTTCAAAAGTATGTATAACCCCATTGTCATCAGGATCGCAATGGTCATCGATATATCCTGTAAAGGCTTTGAGTATTGCTATATAGAGACCTTTTGTTTTGGGAGCAAACTTTTGCCTTTTCCCCTTTGAACGTTTACTGTATTCAAATTCTAGATCTTCCAAAAATGAGAGGATGATATCCCTTTTGATGTCAGTGATAATCTCAACATCCTCATGCTCGCTGATAAATTTTCCGAACGCTAAAAGAATGCGGTTGTATACCAGGTAAGTATTTTTTTCAAAGTCTTGGTGCGTCATATGTCTATGAAATGATTTATACCAACGTTCGAAGTCTTTTTTTGCAGAACCGGTGATCAGCTTCATAAAATTGCCTTTTTTGGTGAAATTTTCTTATTATAACACGAAAAAACACTAAATAACCACATAATGATATATTATGTGGTTATATTTTAATGAATATGCGTGCGCTAAGAAGCAGGGCGAAAATATAAAATTCTCGAATTTTCAAAATAATGGTTTTATCAATATAATCACTAACGTGCATACGAAAACGCTCTTATTTTTAATTGGTGTTATTAGGTGATTTGTTAAATGAGGTTAAATGAGTGGCAACTGTCAAAAAATTACTGACAGTTCACCAAAAAAGAAAACGCATTAAGCTACATCGTAGAGTTTGGTTTTGCTTGTGATTTGTACAGTTTCTATATCAATATGAGCAGCACCGCGCAAAAGCATTTTATTATAGAAGCTCTGTGTCATATCCGTTATAAGCATTACATAATTGTGTTCTTTTGCCAATTCATATATAATGGAAAGTATTCTCATTCCCAGGCCTTTCCCTCGCAACGGGTAAGGAAGAAAGATATTTGGAATTTGGATCTCATTGTCACCAAAAATGAGCAATCTTAGCATGAGGATATTTCCCCCTTTGTCCGGTTCCTGTAGAGCCCTTATCTCTAAAAAGCTAAGCTGTGTATCTCCGTGAACTTCCTCCCACTGCTGTCTCTCCATCTCTTCATAGTAATGAAAATGTTCTTTGAGCAACGGATCATTCATGACGTGCCTTGATATCTCATTTCTTAAGTTCTTCCCCGTCATATATACTCCTTGAGGCTATCTTATTTAAACAGATATCATACCATCAAAAGGCTGTTAGTAAAAAATATACAATAATCTAGTGGCTTACGTATGTTTTTGATACAATTGTATGATTTATCAATAAAACAAGGAATTAAAAAATATGAAAAACATCGCTAAATTGCTCATCGTAGGTACTCTGGCTGCAGTGTCAGCTAATGCAGAGACACAGGTCTGGATAGGAGCTGGAAAGGAAAGAATCAAGGAGATGAAACATGATTATGTCGATCCAGAAAAGAGATATACCGACATCATGAAGAACTCAGCAAGCTATATGCCGGTGCCAGATGACATGCTGCAAAGTGTCCCAAAACCAGCACTGGATGCAAATGATTGGGGCATAGGTGTAATAGGGCACTGGGTTAAAACCGCAAACAATGCTTCCCACACATGCCTAAGCGAAGAGATGCGGTTATACATGATTTGGAGCGGTGATCAAAAGCACCCAGGAGGAACCTATACGGAACCGGTGATCTATCTGGCAGGAAAAGGATGGTTCTTTCATAAAAGAGTACTAGAGGAATATGATAAAGGCTTCGATGGCCTAGAAAAACATATCAGGAAGTGTGTTGAGAGCTATAACGGAAGCAAGAAAGAAGAGTTCAATAGGCACAAGAGATATCAAGAGCTGAAAGCCAACCTCAGAGCATCCAGTAGGAATTAAGGCATGAAAAATAGTGCAACTCTGGCAGCTGTCATAACTGCAATGTTTATGCTGAGTGGATGTTTTGAGGAGGGTTCTGAGGCGATCTTGAAGGGGAACAGCTTCTACTATATGGAGCCCTGCAGTGAGCATACTCTATGCCTC
>JAFGWQ010000168.1 GCA_016937075.1 Campylobacterales bacterium
ATCATCATGAGCTCATCTTGGAGTTTTTGGCGCATAGCAGGATCAAGTGCAGAGAGTGGCTCATCAAGAAGCAGGATCTTTGGATGGCGCACCAAAGCCCGCGCTAGGGCTACACGCTGTTTTTGTCCTCCTGATAGGGTAGCAGGGAGACGCTCAGAAAGTGATGTTAGTTCGATCATTTCTAGTAGTGTATCTACATATTTGCGCTGAGAGTTGTTCTCGGCAGCAAAAAGGAGATTTTGTCTGACATTCATCGTTGGAAACAGGGCATAATCTTGAAAAACAAATCCGACACTCCGTTTTTGCGGAGGAAGATTGATCTTAAGTTCACTATCAAACCACACTTCTCCATCTACTTCGATACGACCGTTATCGGGGATTTCTAATCCTGCGATCATACGCATAAGTGTAGTCTTCCCTGCTCCTGAAAGACCAAAGAGCGTGAGAAACTCGCCGTCATTTATTGTGAGCTCAAAGTGTGCTTGCAAAATCCCATCGGCAGTATTGAGCTGTTTGGTTGCATTTACGATTATCATTTAAGCCCCTCAAGTGATTTTTTATTGAGAGTATATACGAGTAGTAGTATAGAAAAAGTAACTATAAACAATGTTAGGGCATATTGATGTGCCATCGCATAGTTGAGCGATTCTACCTCGTCATAAATAGCAATAGATGCGACACGTGTTTCATCGGGGATATTGCCGCCAATCATCAAGATCACTCCAAATTCGCCTACAGTATGCGCAAATGCCAGCACGATCCCAGATATAAGTCCATGACGGATAAGCGGCAGTATGACGCGTACAAGCGTGGTAAGTTTTGATTTGCCCAGAGTATATGCTGCCTCAAAAATAGAGCGCGGGACTTGAGAAAGTGCTGACTGGATAGGATGCACCATAAACGGCAGACTAAAGAGCACCGAGCCTATTACTAACCCTTCGAAACTAAAAGCCAATCTTATGCC
The DNA here is from genome assembly GCA_016937075.1 of Campylobacterales bacterium. Lineage (GTDB taxonomy): Bacteria > Campylobacterota > Campylobacteria > Campylobacterales > Sulfurovaceae > BN30871. Next base: position 965 of record JAFGWQ010000168.1, read on the forward strand.
GTGATTTGTCAAAAATTCACCTATAAATGATGCAGGACTAAATGCCAAAAGGAGATAAAATCCTAGCACTGATGGCGGGAGAACGAGAGGCATGCTCACGATAGTTTCAACTATGCTTTTAAACCGCGTTTTGGTAAATACTAAAAAAGCAGCCAAAGGTATACTGATAAACAAAAGAATTAGTGTTGTAATTGAAGCCAGCTCAAACGTGAGTACCATGGTTTCTATAAATTCAGCTTCCATGGTGACCTCTTTGAAGTGAAATTTCGCTTGGACTTATGATCCAATATACAGTATCGTTTGGTTTGCATCCCAGTGAAGCAAAAGTTGCAGATGGGACAAGGGCTGCTATTTGCTTATCATGATATAGTAATGTCACATAAGTAAGGATTGAACCCTCTTCTATTTTGCTGATGCGCCCTGAGCAGATATTGGCTGTGGAACATATAGCTTCCTTGGAGAGGATCACTTCGCTCTCTTTGAATACCAAATCGACCTCTGAGCCGATAGTCTCGATAGGATTTTCAAGCAAAAGAAGGCGCAAAGTGTCACCATCTATCTCTACATCTACAAGCGAGAGGTGCTGCGAGGATTGTATGGAGGTTATTTTCCCTTTGAGTTGATTCAATATATATCCTTAAAATCTATAATTTGCTTCTAAGCGCATTTCGCGGTTTGAAGTCTGTAATGGATATGCCACTGTTGGTTTGTTGTCTTGATCCATAAATCTGGCTTTCAATTCTATACCTTTGAAATCGCCCGAAAGTTTTTGAATGATATCCAGGTTCCATTGGTCTGTATCCCCATTGGCAAAGCCGCGATTGGTGGCCTTGGAGTATGGTTTCTTGCTAGGATCCCTATCGTAATGTGAATAGCTTAATATCGTACTAGGGCCTGAAACATATTCATCAAAATCATATTCTCCCAATATTTTGAACGACTTGGTGTTGGCATTCCAGTCTGTGATGGTTTTGCTTCGCGTATATCCGCCGGTAGAAAATCCGCGCCAAGGAGATATCATATCGCCATCCTCGCTAGTTTCGGACATAGAAACCAATACTTTGGCTGCGCCGTAATTGGCAGTTGCCCGTAAAGCCCAAAGTGATGTATCTATGCTATTATCATCGTCTCCATTATTTACCATAGGCTTGATAAGCTCTCCCGCACCTTGGTCGAATTGCTGAATGTATCTGCCGCCAAACCCCAAGATGAAATCCCCGGATTCAACTGCATAATCGGCTTCCAGCATCACCTGCTCTACTAGATCATCCCAATGCATACCCCATACTTTTAGTTCAAGCCCATCGATAGATCTGTTTGTGACCCCGGCTATCAATACATCAGGTGCTTCGCCGTTTGCTTCATCTCCTGTATTGTAATGCGTGTTGTATTTGAGTCTGATGGCATTTGGGACATCTAAGCCGTCTGCCATATTGCCAAAATATGTTTCGCCTCTCTCTTTGAACCTATTGGCATAATCCATTTGAATAACAGTATTTGGTATATCGTTTGATACCATTTGTGCGCCTTCTACGGCTATAGGTATCATCTTAGTATCGTTTGGCGTGATCCATGGGTTTTTCATGAGAAATCTACCGCCTTTGATCTTCGTTTTGGCAATATCATACTCCAGGTATGATTGCGCCAGCACTCCATACCCTTGACCGTAGAACTTTTGGCTTCCTGCTCTTTTAAAAAGGTCCAAGCTGGTTGTAGCAGTAGCGCCGTCCTCGGCATCGGTCCAATGTCCCGGATTAAGCGTGGTATATGCTCCAAGTGCGGCACTGAAACCATATAGCGGTGCAGTTTTGTAGATCAAACTTCCACCCATCGCAAAGCCTTTGGCATCATCTCCGTTTTTGCCGGTTATGCTATTGTCATCCCAGTCAGTATAGAAGTATTGCATTCTTATGCGTTTTTCCCATGTGCCTTCACTAAGTGCACTTGCCAAATCATCCGCAGCCTGTACAAAAACTGAAGCTCCTAAAAGAAGTGTTGTTGCCATACTAAGTTTCGTCATGTTAATCCTTATTTATATTATACCAAGAGAACAATCTTCTCTTTAGCTCTATACCATTGCTGCTATAGCACTCCATTCTGCTTCATTTTTGGCAGATATTATTGTTTTGGCAATTCGTATCCGTTGGCTTTTAAAATCGCAACCGCTTGAGGCGAAGACATAAAACGCAGGAATTTTTTGGCAGCGATTTGATTTGCCGGTGTGCCGTTTTTGAGTCCTACCATCGCTTGGTCAATAGTGTTGTATGTCTTTGGGTCAATTTCTATCCACTTGCCTACATTTTTCATCTCAGGGGTCAAAACGATAGATTTTGCTATGAAACCTGCATCTACCGCTTTCGTTACGACATAACTGCCTACTTGAGATATAGATTCGGCGACTACTATTTTTGGCTGTGCTTTTGCGGCTACTTTATAGTAATTCATTGTATTCATAGCCTCTATGCCGTAAGGTGCTGTTCTAGGATTGGCAACTGCTATCTTTTTGACAGACGGGTCAGCTACTATCGCGACACCTTTGGAGAGATCAACTCCCGTATTGCTCCAAAGAATCAGCGTGCCATAAGCGTAGACTTGTGCAGGAGTTGTAGTGTACCCGGCTTTGGCTAGTTTGGCAGGATACTCTACGTCTGCAGAAAGAAATGCATCGAACGGAGCCCCGCTCATAATTTGCTGTGTCAGTTTACCCGAAGCTCCCGTGATGATTTTGACGCCTATACCGCTTTCTTTTGTGAAAGCTTTGGCAATGTCATTAGCTGCATATTTCATATTAGCAGCAACAGCTACAGTGATTGTTTGCGCCCATGATGTTGTAATCAGTACCACAAAGGCAAATAATAGTTTTGAAATTGTCCCCATAAAAATCCTTTATATATAATTTTGTATAACGTATAACATAATGCAAGAACCGTTCCATTAAAATCTTATCGTTATATTTTTTTATAGATAACGTATATTAGG
>JAFGWQ010000169.1 GCA_016937075.1 Campylobacterales bacterium
GAATTTTAAGAATATAATTTTGTCTTTGAGCTTGAGAGATTGCTTTTCTGGCATCAAGCACATTAAAAGCGTGTGCTGCTCTCATACACTCATCATATGCAGGCAATGGAAGTCCTGCGTCTAAACATGCATTACATTCGCTGCTGGCATCTTCAAATCTTGCAAACAATTTCTCTACATTTGCTACTTCAAAGTGATACTTGCTAAACTCATATTCGCTCTCTTTATGCACATCGGCATAAGTCGTTACCTCATCGCCATTACGATTCCAAACGATGTCAAATACACTCTCAACACCCTGTAAGTACATAGCAAGTCTCTCTGTACCGTAAGTGATCTCAACAGCGACCGGATCACATGCAATGCCTCCCACTTGTTGGAAATAGGTAAATTGGGTTACTTCCATACCATCTAACCATACTTCCCAGCCAAGGCCCCAAGCTCCAAGAGTCGGAGACTCCCAGTTGTCCTCTACAAAACGAATATCATGCTCTTTTAGATTTAGCCCTAAAAATTCCAAGCTTTTTAGATAAAGTTCCTGGATATTATCAGGACTTGGTTTGATCAATACTTGAAACTGATAGTATGCTCCTAGACGATTTGGATTTTCTCCATATCTGCCATCTGTCGGGCGACGGCTTGGCGCAACGTAAGCTGTGCTCCATGGGGTACTATCCAAACTTCTAAGCAATGTGGCAGGATGAAATGTACCGGCACCTGCTGGCATATCATATGGCTGAACTATCGTACATCCCTCTTTTGCCCAAAACTCTTGGAGCTTTAGTAGTAACTCGCTAAATGTTATACTGTTTTTGTTCATCTATTTTCCTAACGCATTTTCTATTTTTTTTTCATCAAATCCGCATATCCAAAATGTGCCGCCAATAAGAATGACAGGCACACCTCGACACCCGTGTTTTCTGCAATCTTCAGCAGCAAACTTGTCTTTAGTGACATCTATGGTTTTAAATCGTATACCTTTGCTTGTAAAATAACTCTTGGCTCTATTGCACCATACACAGGTTGGCGAAGTAAATATCGTGACAGATTTAGCAGGCTTCTTTTTTGCTTCCATCTGAGTCCTTAGAGGATAACTTCTATTTCACTGGAGTCAAGTTCTACTTTTTTAGCTTTTGCTATGCGATCTTCTTGAAGTTTGACTTTTAATTCATCATCTTGAAGCGCCATGATCTGTATAGCCAAATATGCAGCGTTGGTAGCTCCCGCTTTGCCTATCGCAACGGTACCTACCGGCATACCTGCTGGCATCATAACGGTACTAAGCAAAGCATCTTCACCTTTAAGCTCTCCGCTTGCCATAGGTACGCCAAGTACCGGCTTTGTTGTAGTAGCAGCCAATGCTCCGGCTAGATGAGCAGCCATACCTGCAGCTGCTATAAAGACTTGTGCTCCTTTTGCTTCAGCCGATTTGACATAATCTTTGGTTCTCTCAGGGCTTCTGTGTGCTGATGATACGATCAGCTCATACGGCACGCCAAATTTCTCTAAAGTAGCTCCGCACTCTTGCATAACTTCATAATCACTCTTGCTTCCGATAATGATAGATACGAATTTCATATAATTTCCTTTGAAAAAATCAATCTTTTTTGAAGATGGAACCTCTGTTCCGTTTGCTCTAAAATGAGAAATACATCACAACTAAAGTCTCAGCTTATAAACTTGCAGTATTTTACCAAAACTATAGTTAATCTCCGCAACCGCCGCTTTCACATAAACCCTTTTTGATCAGCGCTTCATCTATCCCACGTCTTAAGATGGCATATCGCGGCAATATTATAGGCAAGAGTATATCTCTCTCGTCTCCGCTATGTATACACTCAAACTCCCGCCCCTCAGTGGAGACGATTTTTTTGATAGTCAGCCAATATTTTCCATTTTCTTCTGTGATGGTGCCATATTCGTTATCTATCGGCTCCAATACGGCTCCAACCGGAAGCACTATCTCGACTTTATCTCCTATGCAAGTTTTATCTTTGCATCTCCATGTCTTGCCGTCCCCGCTTACAAGTGCTGCTACTTGATGCGTACCGTACTGGATAGTAAAATCATGTGATTGTGTATCGTGCTTCTCAAAAGGACGGCTTATGAGATAAGCATCCGTAAAACCTCTATTTTGAGTAGTATTAAGCTCCTGTTGATATTTATCAGCATCAAATTTGCCGGCATAGTAATCATCTATGGCTTGTCTATAAGCTTTGGTTACTATACCCACATAATAAGGCGATTTCGTACGGCCCTCTATCTTGAGGCTATCTATGACGCCGGAACTTATAAGTTCGTCTACGTGCGATGCCATATTCATATCTTTGGCATTCATGATATAAGTTCCTATACCTTCTTGCTCATCGAGTCTAAACGTGGTATTGGTCTCAGGATTGTGCGCATAAACTTCATACGGAAATCTACAATCGTTAGCACAGCTCCCGCGATTTGGCACCCTGCCCATTTGAAGTGCTGATATTAGACATCTACCGCTATATGCAAAACACATAGAGCCGTGCACGAAAACTTCTATTTCAAGTTCAGGAATAGCTCTCTTGATAGCTTCGCAATCTTTGAGGCTTATCTCTCTTGCGGCGATAATCCTCTTAACGCCCATATCATAATAAACTTGCGCATCAAGAGCATTCATGACATTGGCTTGGGTAGAAAGGTGGATAGGAATGTGAGGTGCTATCGTTCTTGCCATTTTAACAATCCCAGGGCTTGCAACTATAAGAGCATCTGGACTAAGCTCACTCATCTGGGCTATATGTTTTTCGTATAATTTGATCTGAGAGTTAAATGGAAAACTGTTGATAGTTACATATACTTTCTTGTCAAGAGAATGCGCATAGTCAATACCTAGCTTGAAAGAATCCATATCAAACTCTTTGCCCGAACGGATACGAAGCGAAAAGCTGCTCACTCCGCCATATACGGCATCTGCTCCATAGCCGAGAGCTATTTGGAGTTTTTCTAGATTCCCAGCGGGTGATAATAGTTCAATTTTTGGTTGCATTTTTATATTTCTTTTGAATTTTTTGGGTATTTTAACATATATTTGAGAGTTTTCAAAAACCATGCCAAAGCATCGCTCTAAAAGACATTGCGATAAAAATTTAGCAGCCGTGTGTATTTTAATTTATCAGGCACGAAATCATTATCAATTATTTCTGCTTTTTTCATTTTTTGTTTTTGACATCCGATTTTTCTTCTATAAAAAATTTCTTGACTTCATGATTCGTTTGAAGTATAATAAAATAAATAGACAAAAGGTATATGATGCGGATAGACTTGCACAATCACACGATTAGATGTAACCACGCAGACGGCAGTATTGATGAATACATCCGGCAAGCCATAGCGCTTGGTGTAGATATTTACGGCTTTAGCGAACATGCTCCTATGGAATTTGATCAAAATTATCGTCTTCGTTTTGATGAAATGAAGCTATATGAAAAAGATGTTTTAGATGCACGCGAAAAATACAAAAACGAAATAGATATCTTGCTAGGTTATGAGATTGATTTTCTGCCAAAATATATGGACGAACGGGTTCTCAAAGCAAAGGTTGACTATCTCATAGGATCTGTGCATTTTATAAATGAGTGGGGATTTGATAATCCTGAATTTATAGGCGGCTACGAAGGCAGAGATATAAACGAGATTTGGCAAAGTTATTTCGATACAGTAGAATCTATGGCAAAAAGTGGATTATTTGATATAGCAGGACATCTTGATCTCCTTAAAGTATTCAAATTCTTACCGACCAAAGATGTAAGATTGCTAGCCAAAAATGCATTAAAAGCTATCAAAAAAACAGATATGACAGTGGAAATAAATACCGCAGGGCTTCGTAAACCTATAGAAGAAATTTATCCGTCCAGGCCGCTTATCGAGGAAATGTATGAACTTGATATTCCTATTACATTCGGTTCTGATGCACATAAAATCGAACACATAGGGCATGGATATGACGAAGCTGAAGCACTTGTAAAAAAGATAGGCTACTCAAAAATCATGACATTTAAAAATAGAGATAAGCAATTGCTTAATTTTTAGGCAATTGATCAAGTCATATTGTGTAAAGTTAGCGGTATAATATAGTATTAAAAAATTATCAAGGAGTAGATATGGGGAAGTTTGTAAAAAACATAGACGAATTTTTTGAATTTTGTAAAGAAAATGAGGTTCAGTTTGTAGATTTTCGTTTTACAGATTTGAAAGGCATGTGGCATCATGTTAGCTATCGCATGAGTGCTGTTAGCGCTGATATGTTAGCTAACGGTCTTCCTTTTGACGGCTCTTCTATAGAAGCATGGCAGCCTATCAATAAATCAGATATGGTACTCAAACCTGACGTTCCAACTGCATTTTTAGATCCATTTACAGCAGACAGCACTATTATCATAATCTGTGACGTATATGATATTTATAAAAACGGACTATACGAAAAATGCCCAAGAAGTATTGCTAAAAAAGCATTGCAGCACCTAGAAAGCGCAGGTATAGGCGATGCGGCATATTTTGGGCCTGAAAATGAATTTTTCATATTTGAAGATGTCAAAATCAAACTTGCTGCCAATGAATCATCTTATAGACTTGATACAGTAGATGGTGAGTGGAACGATGATAAAGATATGGAATTTGGAAACATGGGACATAGAGCTAGAACCAAAGGCGGATACTTCCCTGTAATGCCTATAGATTCAGGTGTTGATCTGAGAGCTGAAATGATGCAAGTACTTGAAGATGTAGGTTTAGAAGTGGTATTGGGCCACCACGAAGTTGCACAAGGGCAACATGAAATCGGTGTCAAATTCGGTACACTTGTAGAGGCTGCGGATAACGTTCAAAAACTTAAATATGTTATCAAAATGGTGGCCCACCTTAATGGTAAAAGTGCTACATTTATGCCAAAACCGCTTTATGGCGATAATGGCAATGGTATGCACGTACACCAATCTATCTGGAAAGATGGCGCAAACCTTTTCTACAAAGAGGGCGAATACGGCAATCTAAGTGAAATGGCATTGCATTATCTTGGCGGTATCTTTAAACACGCAGCAGCAGTAGCTGCATTTACAAACCCGAGTACAAACTCATATAAAAGATTGATACCTGGATTTGAAGCGCCAAGCATCCTTACTTACTCTAGCCAAAACAGATCAGCATCATGCCGTATCCCATATGGTGCAGGCCAAATGGCTACTAGAATAGAGACAAGATTCCCGGATTCTACATCTTGCCCATACCTTTGTTTTGCAGTACTTATGCTTGCAGGCCTTGACGGTATCAAAAATAAATATATACCTGTTGGACCAATGGATGAAGATCTATTCGAGCTTAGCTTGGATGAAATTAGAGAAAAACGTATCCCTCAAATGCCGCATACTCTCAGAGAGGCTATAGAGGGGCTTATCGCTGATCACGATTTCTTGATGCCTGTAATGACAAAAGAATTCATCGATACATACCAACATTACCAATTTGAAAGACAAATATGGCCTGATGAGGCTAGACCAACTCCTTTTGAGATCAGATCTACCTATTCTTGCTAATTTTTTGCACCATTACCCCAATGGTGCATTCTTTCATAAATTTTTCCGCATATTTTACGCTATAATAATCTATATTGCTCCACTGGGTAGTAAATTTAATTTTCTGGGATGGTGTAATCATGAAAGAAGTTATTTCAATTTACAGAAAACATAAAAGTACCGTAGATGAGTTTCTTGTAACGCTTATTAAAAATTTACCTCAAGATTACATACAAAATGCCGATAAAATTCTAAAAGAAAATAAAATGATACAATTATTATATGCAGTAGATAATAATTACATCCAAATCTCCCCGACTATCTGCAAAAAAAAGCATGACCCAGAAAGCAAGGGCAGCCAAAAAAGTCACTATTTTTCCAAAGTTGCCGTAGATGCAAGGGGATTTTATATCTCAAACCCATATATTCATCATCGTACCGGCAGAGCAAGTCTCTCTATGGTACATAAGATCGGAGAGATATATTATGTTTTTGACATTAATATGATAGATCTTTTAGAAGAATTGCGCCTTATTGAATATAATGGCGTATATGACAAAATCAAACGAACAATCTATTTTGTAGGTGCATTTTTCCTTGCTGTTGTTGCAATTGCACTTATCTTATACGGAGGATATGAATTTGGAATAATACTTTTTGGTGATAGTGAAACAGATTTATTACATAATATTTTTCAATCTATCATTGCCATAACGCTTGGTATCGCAATTTATGATCTCTCGAGTCAAATATTTGAACATGAAGTCTTATTTCGCACATTTCATCATGAAGAAGATAGACAATATAAGATTTTGGGTAAATTTTTGATTTCCATAATTATCGCCCTATCAATAGAAACATTAATGGTAGTTTTCAAGATCGCTTTGGATGATCCAAGTCAAATGCTATCAGCATTTTGGCTATTACTTGGAACAACTCTTATGTTCGTAGGGCTTGCATATTTTTATAAAACTATTAAACAAAGCAGTCGCAAAGAAGAAGAGTGAGCATGGTTGAAATGATCAACTTGTTGTAGAAGAGATGGTTTTAATCGTGATAAATCCGTCTTTGTCCATATGTCCCATGTCGCTTGTTTTATAATACCTGACTCCTCCAATTTCTATGATCACATCATTGGTTTTAATCGGGTCATTTAAATAGCCTTTCATGACCTGAGTCCCGCCAACCAAGATCAAGCCATCTTCGCCAGTTTTGAGAGTTTTATATGTCACAGGGTCAACGATTTTAATAATGGTACCTGGAATTGCTTGGCCTGCGCTTCCGTCTTTATTACCGACTACTATTTTCATCGAATCCAAATCAAGCGAATTAGGCATATTCACTGCAATAACAGGTGATGCTTCAGTAGTTCCATACCCTTCGTAAATATCAAGTCCAAACTTCTCTCTAAATTCTCTTTTGATATCCGGCTCTAACTTATGAGCTCCAGTGACAGCTATGCGAATACTTTTAAACATCAATGGATGCAATTTTTTATTTTCTATATATAATCTAAAAAATTCAGATGTTCCAAACAAGATAGTAGCTTCATATCTTGCTGCTAATGCCCCAAGAGTAGCACAATCTGCGGGATCTGCTACACTTATCATGCCAATTCCCTCGCATAACGGCATAAGTGTCATAACATTCAAACCAAATGGATGATACATAGGTAATAAATTAAGCATCATATCATTTTCTTCAAATTGCAAAAGAGCCGCTACTTGTTTTATATTTGTCATAATATTTTTATGAGTCAACTCGACTCCTTTAAGTGAGCCGTCACTTACGTTTTTAAAAAGAATAACCGCTGTATCTTCCATGGAAACCCGCAAAAAATAACGCCATTTAAGCCACATTTTTGGCATCAAAAAAGCTTCAAGCAAAGTATATATTTTCTCTTTTTTGCTGATCGTTTTACTTATACCTTCTGTTACAATTATATGGCCATCAAAAATAGAGTCAAGATCAAAGCCTTCTGAGTTTAGCTTGTGCATAAATTTTTTGGATGTTATAATTGTTTCTATACCGGCTTGAGAGATAGCGCTTTTTATGGCTTCCGTGCCCAATGTATAATTGAGATTTACAACTCTTTTGCCGATAATCAATAGTGCCACATTGACAATAGTTCCCATGTATGACGAAGGCAACAAGACGCCTATGTTTTCTCTACTGATATGTTTAAATCTCTTCGCAAATAAAAATACATCTCTCATTACTTCAAGATTATTCACATCATTTCCAAGTGTATCAACGATAGATCTTTTCAAAGGCCTCGTCTTTGCCCATCTAAGCCATGAATGGGTCAATGGAGTAAGTTCGCTAACAGAATCTTCCCATGCATATCTCGAAAGTTCTGCAACATGCTGTTTGACTTCATGGGCTTGCGTTATTGAGGGCAGCTTGGAACCAAAAAGGACTCTCACATCTCTTTTATCACCTTGCCTGATCATTAATTTGAAAAATTTATTTGCCTTGGAAAATATAGACCCCCATAATCCATAAATATAAAACGGGACGATAGGATGATCCGTACCGGCAATACTCTTTTCAAACCCTTGTTTGAACTCATTGAGTTGGCCGTTGAGACTGATGCGCCCTTCGGGGAAAATAGCGACAACTTCGCCATTATCGAGTCTTTTTCTAATAGCTTCCAATGCACCTTTACTTCCTGCTGCTGCAATCGGTACAACATTAAAAAAGTCCAAAATCCATCTTATATACCACTTTTCATAAAATCTTTTATGCATCACAAATTTGATCGCTCTTGGGGTTGCTGTTTGAAGCACCAACCAGTCTATCCAGCTAATATGGTTTCCTACCAAAAGTACTCCGCCATGTGATGGTAGATTTTCCAAACCGTGTACATTTAGCCTATATCTCATTTTTAATATCGGCAACAACAAAACTCTTACAAAAAGATGAGGAATTTTGGCTACAAGATAAATTGAACCGGATAATGTAATAAAAGCAGCCGTTACAAATAAGGTATTGCTGCTAAATCCGATCGAAACCAAGATAATCGATAACATCAAAAAACTCAACATAAAAATATTTTGTATAAAATTATTGCCTGCCAATATCACGCCAATATCTTTATTTGGTGCCAAGAACTGCATCAAAGAATTTAATGGCACTACAAAAAGTCCGCCAAAAAATCCAAATATCAAACTTGCGAACATCATAGCTGCTACAGTATGTGACCATGTAAACATAAGCAAAGCTACAAACATACCCAAAGCGCCCAATGGAACCAAGCCCAGCTCTATATGCAACTTGGAACTTTTTCCCGCAATGATCGAACCAATAACTATTCCAATAGCACTTAGAGCCAAGATGGCTTGGATCATTACGGCATTATCATCGCCCAAAACCTCTTTATAGTGAGCCGGAAAAGCTGCTATTATCAATTGCCCTATAGCCCAAAATACACTAAGCCCTATGATACTGAGCCATATTTGCTTGTCGATCAAAATAGTTTTCATGTTTGTCTTAAAATAATTCAAACGAATATATTTTGAAA
>JAFGWQ010000170.1 GCA_016937075.1 Campylobacterales bacterium
CATTCCGCTTTTTTGTTCAATCTGTTCTTTATTGCCTAATAAAATTATATCAACCACGTCTCTTCTTAAAACTATCTCACAAGCTCTTAAGATTCTCTCATCTAGCGCCTCAGGCAAAACGATTCTCTTTTTGTTTTCTCTTGCTCTTTGAAATAGGTTATATTCAAACATCACCGGTGTAATAATAGAAGATGTTGATTGTGACATACTCTCTTTCAACACTTTTATATCTACAGATTTACTGAAAAGCCCCATCGCAAGTGCAATTTTTCGCTCATTGTCAACAGTCAATCGTACTGTTATGCCGCCAACCTTTAGAGCTGTTTGATATGTATCGTCATCTAGGGCAAGGATAGGAATAGGAAAATTTACATATCCATTCAACAGCTGCAATATAGAGCTGGCAGGCTCAATGCCGCCAGTAAGTAAAATGGCAGATATGTGTGGATAATTTTGAGAAAATATAGATGCTATGGCCCCCACTACTATATCTGCCCTATCGCCCGGAACTATTATCAAATCCCCATCATCAATATGTTCTAAGAAATGGTCAAGTTGCATTGCTGCTATTTTTGTCTGTTTGATAACTTTTTTAAAATCTTTTTTTATGCCTGATACTGTGGTACAATTTAAGCCGGACTGAATATCGCTGATTGTTGGCATACTCAACTCTGCCGTCTCTTGCAAGAAATAAACCATAGAAATATCTTTATATGCCTGCAGCATGGTAGTCAATTTTGGAATCAGATTACCGTCTATCCTGTTGATAAATGTTGCAAAATACTTACAGCCACTTACATGTATGGCTTGTGATTCTATGATAATTTCATCAATGATATCAACGCTATTTTTGTTATCACCTCTCAAAACAATACAATATCCGCTTCCTAGATTTTTTGCGATCTCCAAATTGATATCAAAATCTAAAGCATGGGAAAAGCTATCTTGATGCAACCCTTGAACAATTACAAAGTCATACTCGTTTTCCAATTTTTTATATTTTTCAATCAAATGCTCAATTAAACAATTTATCTTGCCGTCCGCAATTAACTTTTCAGCTTCTTGGACACAATACCCATAACTGCTGTCATACTCAATATCTAAACCATAACGTGAAATAAAAAAATCTATATCATGATCAAAAGATACACTCTCTACGAAAGGTCTAAAAAAAGCAACTTTTAAAAAAATCCCTTTTAGAAACTCCATCATACCCATAGATACGATTAGGCTGCCTGCACTTTTTTCATGAGATGAGATATATAAACTTTTTAATTTCATGCTTGTTCTGCTTATTGATACTTACTGAAATTATGTCTGCTTCCTCTCTTTACGATTAAAAAACTCTTTAACTTTGTGTATTTCATATTTTGAGCCAAAATAGATTGGTGTCGTCTGGTGCAACTCTTCGAGACTAATATCAAGTATTCTTCTTTGTCCATCTATGGCTTCTCCGCCGACAAGCTCAAAAAAGAATGCTACCGGGTAAGCTTCAAAAACAAGTTCAAGTTCACCATTTGGGAAGGTTTTAGTTTTTGGAGAAGAATAAATCCCGCCTTTTTTAAATAAAATTTGATGCGCATCCAGTATAAAACTATCGCTATATCTTAGCCTATAGCCCTCTTGAAAAAAGCTCTCAATCAAATCTCTATGCAGATCACTCCATTGACACTGGATACCTGAAGGAGAATTTATTTTGCCTTTTGATTCAAGCATAAAAGACTCTTCTTGCACAAGTTCATGGTTGCTGTACGAAAAAAACTTTACACCTTCACTCTTTGAAGCAAAAACAAGCTGAAAAGTAGGTCCATATGTTACATATATGGCAGCTTTAAGCGATTTTGCATCAATTTCATCTTCATAAACTGCAAACATTGATCCAAGCGAAAAATCGACATCAAGCAAATCAATATTATCAATAGAAACATAGCTTAATATATATTTTCCGTCTTCGTTAATGAGACAAAACTGTTTTTTATCTTTACTGATCGCACCTTTTATGGTTCTAACTTTTTCAAACTCATTCTCTATGATAGCAGTGCAGTGAGCATAAACCTTGCGATGTATATCTTCATCCGAATCATCTTTGAGAAAATCCGTACAATTTTTAAAAACATCTCTTTCGATAGCAACTGCAATATTTAAAACAGCATTGAAAACTTCTATCATTGTAAAAACCTTTCTATATATAAATTGCAACGATTACAGTATGCTTCATATTGCAAAATAGTAAAAAATTATATTAAATTTTGATTACAAAATAGTAATTTACTCGTTTCTCATATAGTAGCAAATCTCTTGCTTGTTTAAAATATTAATAGCATTTGTGGAGCCTAAAATCCTTATTGGATGTCCGATTGTAGCAATATATGGACCATCTATATCCAAAGTGCCGAGTTTATCCATAGCATGAAGTATTTTGTTATATATATTACGTTTATGCTCATCTTCTATAGTAGCTATCGGCAAAATCCCCCAAGAGACAGTAAGTCTTCTGAGCGTTTTATCACTCTTTGAAAATGCAAAAATAGGTGTTTTTGGTCTATATCTCGCAATCTTGATAGCGGATGAACCAGAACCGGTAAGAGCTAAAATTCCCTTTGAATTGATATCATCAGCGAGTTTTGTAGCACTTGCCTGAATAATATCGAAAGAATCATTCTTGGCCATAATCTCTTGTTTTCCGAAAGGATAGATAGTTTCGGTTTGCTCTATGATACTGCTCATGGCTTTTACGACATTAACAGGATCAATTCCTATAGCACTCTCCTCGCTCAGCATCACTACATCCGTGCCATCAAGTACTGCATTTGCTACATCGCTTATTTCGGCTCTTGTTGGTCTCTCGTTTTGTGTCATACTTAGTAACATTTGTGTCGCCGTAATAACAGGTTTGCCTTTTTGATTTGCTTTATCAATAAGCATTTTTTGTATAATTGGTACCTGATAAAACGGAACCTCTATGCCCAGATCTCCTCTTGCCACAATTATGCCATCACTAACGTCCAAAATCTCATCTACATTTTCTACGGCCTCAAACTTTTCTATCTTTGCTATAAGCCTACCGTCATATGAGCCAAGCAGATTTCTTGCATTTATCATATCTTGTCTATTTTGCACAAATGATATAGCAAAAAAGTCAACCTGATTACGAACCCCCCACTCAATATCTTGTGCATCTTTTGTGGTAATAACATCAATATCTATAACAGTATTTGGAAAATTTACCCCTTTTTTAGAAGTTAAGATCCCATGATTTTCAACAACAGCTACCAAATGAGGAACGGTATGAATAACTTTTGCTCTTATAGCCCCATCATAAAGATATATATAATCATCCATTTGTACTTTTGACAAAATATCAGGATAGTTTATACTCACAACATAACTATTTGACGACTCTTTGTATCCCACAATCTCTTGAGGTACAAAAGTAATGACATCTCCACTATGAAGCTCAAATGTATCTTTAATATCGCCTATTCTTATCTTTGGCCCTGATATATCTTGCATAATACCGATCGTAATGCCAAGTTCTTTTGATGCAGTTCTTA
>JAFGWQ010000171.1 GCA_016937075.1 Campylobacterales bacterium
GCTTTGTCAGTTTGAGTTAATGTCTGAGCAAAACAAAAAATATTTAACATCATAAGCAGCACAATAATTTTTTTCATAAAAATCCTTTTGTTTGTTGTATTGTTATGATGTTTTGTACCATAAAGTTGTAAAAATAAAACTGAAATAGTTAATCAAACGAATAATAATTTTCCGTAAGTCATCCAAATCTAAAGTATTTATGAATACAATATCCTTTTTGAACAACAAGGAATTTTATGAATATACTAAAAAAACTTTTTTCTATGAAAATGGCTGTTGTTATGATGGTGCTTTTTGGTGTCATTATAGGAGGTGCGACATTTATTGAAAATGATTACGGTACCGGAACTGTTCAGGCTTTGGTATATAAAACCAAATGGTTTGAACTGTTTTTGCTTTATTTTATCGCTATTTTGGTTTATCAAATGTCAAATTACAAATCATACAAGCATAAAATGCCGGTATTTTTGTTTCATTTCTCTTTCGTGGTTATTGCACTTGGAGCTTTACTCACTCGCTATGTTGGGTATGAGGGCAAATTATCAGTAAGAGAAAATAGTGCAACAAATCAAATGCTTTCCATGGATACTTATATGCAGATACAAGTTTCTGATGGAAAGCAAGAGGTATATGAAGAGTATCCTCTGAGACTATCGTCTTTGTTTGGCAATAGTTTTGATAAGTCATTGCAATTGGGAGACAAAAAAGTTTCTGTTATACTCAAAGAATATTTGCCGCAAGTAGAGTATAAATTGGAACAAAATGCCACAGATGGTGTAAAAATGCTTGAGCTTATGGTGAGTAGTCCTAATGGTGCAGGCGAATCGGTATATATCCAAAAGGGCGAATCTAAAACTGTAAGCGGAATGATCATATCTTACGATACAAATGAAACAAGTCCCGATATATTTTCTATCAAGGATAGTGCGGATGGCTTGATCGCAAACTTTCCAAGTGAAGCAATGACGTTAAATATGGATAGCCGCAATGAGGACTCACTCAGTGCTGGTCAAAATAAACTAGAACAAAGAATATTATATAGATTTGACAGTCATGCTATCGTGCTTAAAGCTATATATCCAAAAGCAAAATTTGTCAAAGTATCCAATGCTCTCAAGCCAAAAGCAGGTAAGCCGGAGTATGTTAATATGGATATAAAGGTAGGAGATAAATCTGCGAACATAGAATTTAATCCGATACAAGGCATGCCAGGCGAGATAAAAAGCGTTGAAATTGACGGAGTCGAGGTTTCTATGAGAATAGGGGCCAAAGTGATAGAGCTTCCCTTTGAGATATTTTTAAAAGACTTTAAGCTTGACCGCTATCCTGGATCTATGACGCCGTCATCATATGCAAGTGATGTAATTTTGATAGATAAGGAAAACAACGTAACAATGCCTTATGCAATATACATGAACCATGTATTGGATTATCGTGACTATAGATTATTTCAAACATCTTATGATCCGGATGAAAAAGGCACTATTCTTTCAGTAAATCATGATCCTGGAACAAATATGACTTATTTAGGCTATCTACTTTTGTCTATCGGTATGATGTGGGCTCTTTTTGCAAAAAATGGAAGATTTCAAAAATTGCTCAAAGATACAAAGTCCCTGCAGCAATTAAGCATTGCTCTTGTGGTGATGGGCGCATTTGCTTATACACCGTTAAAGGCTGCTGATATCAATGTTACTATTCCAAAATTTGATAAACAGCATATCGAAAAGTTTAAACGACTTGTTGTCCAGGATGGCCAAGGGCGAATGAAACCAATCGACACCATGGCAACAGAGGTGGTATCTAAAATTACCGGCAAAACAACTATGTTTGGGGCAGATGCGAGCGAATTATTTTTGAGCATGATGTTAAAACCTGAAGAGTTTCAAACTGTTCCTATGATACAAATAGGTCATCCGCAAATCGCAAAAGATCTGGGATTGGATGAAGATTCTAAATATGCCAAATTTTCAGACTTTTTTACGCAAGCCGGTGAGTATAAACTTTTTGATGTTATACAAAAAGCAAATCAAAAAGCTCCGCTTGAAAAGACCCAATATGACAAAGAACTCATCAAGGCTGACGAGCGCCTAAATGTCGCTTATATGACATATATGGGAGATTTCTTTAAAGTATTCCCAAAACCGCAGGATCCAAATAATGCATGGTTTTCTCCGCTAAATGCTATGAAATCATTTCCTCAAAAAGAGGGAGAGATGGTTCAGATGATCACAGCAAACTATTTTTCGCAATTAGTCGATGCTTCTAGTAGCGGTAAATGGGATAAGGCAGATGATGGACTAGGACTTATAGTAAAATTCCAAAAAATATTCGGTGAAAAAGTCATGCCAAGTGCAAGACATATTGATTTTGAGATAGCATACAACAATTATGGACTATTTGCAAAGCTTGTTCCGTTTTATTTGGTGCTTGGGCTTTTGCTTATAGTCGCGGCATTTATGCATATACTTAGACCATTGCCGTTTATCGGTTGGATAATGAAGGGTGCAATAGTACTTTTGGGCATCGGTTTTGTGGTACATTTAGTAGGACTTGGCCTTAGATGGTATATCTCTGATCACGCTCCTTGGAGTAATGCTTATGAATCAGTTGTCTTTATAGCGGCAACTACTGTATTAGCAGGATTATTGCTCGGCCGCAAAAGTTTATTTACTCTAGCTGCAACAGCCTTGCTTGCCGGAGCTACAATGGCCGTAGCTCATTTGAATTTTATGAACCCGGAAATTACCCCTCTTGTGCCAGTGCTTAAGTCATACTGGCTTATGATACATGTTGCTTTGATAGTTTCAGGAGATGGCTTCTTTGGGCTTGGATTCATATTATCTTTGCTAACTCTGATCCTTTTTATATTTAGAGGCAAAAACAATCAACATATAGACAAATCCATTCATGAATTATCAGCGCTTTCGGAAATGTCTATACTTATCGGGCTTGTTGTATTTACCGTAGGTAACTTTCTTGGCGGTGTATGGGCGAACGAAAGTTGGGGAAGATATTGGGGATGGGATCCAAAAGAGACATGGGCAGCTGTAACTATACTTATCTATGCCGCAGTTATTCATTTGAGATTCATACCAAAACTAAAAAGTTTATACGTATATAACGTAGCTGCAGTATGGGCATATAGTACTGTGCTTATGACATATTTTGGGGTTAACTATTATCTATCCGGATTACATTCATACGCAGCAGGAGATCCAATGCCGATCCCTGCATGGATATATGTGGCTGTAGTTGTGGTAGGCATTTTGACAATACTGGCTAGTTTTAAAAGAAAGATGAGCAAATAGGATTTAAATTGAATATAATTGTATCATCTGAAACGATTATCGTTTTAGATCCTGAATCAAGTTCAAGATGACGTGTTTTTCAGTCATTGGGTACTTGATCCGGAATCCATTCTTGCTTTAATCAAAGCATTCAATTATATATTGTAATTATTGAAAGGATGAAAAATATGTTCAGTGAATTTAAAAAATTTCTTATACGAGGCAACATGATAGATATGGCTGTAGGCTTTATCTTTGGTGCTGCATTTTCAACCGTAGTTAAATCGCTTGTTGATAATATAGTTATGCCACCTGTCGGCATGTTGCTTGGTCAAGTTGATTTTGCACAATTATATATATCACTTGACGGCAATAGTTATGCTACTTTAGATGCTGCAGCCAAAGCTGGGGCTCCGGTGCTCAAATATGGAGCATTCATAAATGATGTTCTTTCTTTTGTGCTTTTGGGATTTGTGATATTTATATCAATTAAAGCATATAATAAAATCAAAACAACACCTGAGGAAGATGAAGCTATTCCCGAAGAAAGTATACTTTTGCTCCGCGAGATCAGAGATAGCCTAAAAAAATAATATTTTAGAGCTCTATACTCGTCCTTTTTTGGGTGCTTCAACTATTTTTTTGATAGCTTCAGAGCAAACCGTTAGTCCAAATGCTCCGGTTACCGCCACACATGAGCCTTTTTCTTTGCATTTGGCTTCTTCGGTGGAAAAAACAACTGTAAAATTACGATCAAATTTGGCTTTTTTCAATTCCCTGCGCATTTTATTTGCCAGTGCTTCTCCTTGAGTTTTCCAAATTGATGCCACAGATATTTTACTGGCATCATATCGTTTAGCTGATCCTACAGCCATTATGAGTTTTCGGAAACATTTTTTTGCTATTTCTAGTTTTACTTTTGTGGTATCGCATGAATCTATAACAACATCATAAGGGGCAAAATCAAAATGTTTTACCCATGAGATATCCATTTTTTGATTGATACTCTTGATACCCGGGTATAACTCTTCTAATCTTTTGGTTTTGAATTCACCAATGGCCTCTGAGCCTATTTGTCTATTTTGATTACTTTCTTCATATGTGTCATAATCTACTATTGTAATATGCCTTACACCGCTGCGATATAAGCAATCAAGCGCATAGCTTCCGACTCCTCCAACGCCAAGTATGAGTATTGAGGCATTTTGAAGTTTGGCAAATCCCTCTTCTTCAAAAAGCATACGGCATCTATCAAATCTCATAGCCACTGCTTTAAAGCTTCTATATCATTATGGCTGGTCATATCCAGATGAACAGGCGTAATAGATACAAACCCCTGGTCTATCGCATCAAAATCGCTCATTTCGCCTTCTGTTGATTCCCAATCGAGCCTTGGCAAACCTATCCAGTAGTGTTCCAAGCCCCTAGGGTTCATATGAACCTCTGCGTCATTTCCGTATAATCGTTTACCGGCACGAGTGATCATAAGTCCGTTGCATACTTCTGAGGATATAGGCGGAATATTAACATTGAGAAATTTTCTACTTCCTAGCGGAAAGCCGCCTTCTAATACACGCTTTGCTAAAGCAAAGATGCTTTCCTTGGCAAGTTCGTATCCAAAATCATCTATGTTTTGGCATTGACCGTGACAAACTTGTGATACAGCAATAGCAGGAATACCTTGGAGTACCGCTTCCATTGCAGCGGCAGCAGTACCCGAATATGTAATATCCTCTCCCATATTGGAGCCTTTGTTGATGCCTGAGATTATTAAGTCCGGTTTGCAATCCTCGTTAAATAATTTATTTAGAGCCAAAAATACACAATCAGTAGGTGTGCCGTCATCAAGTTTAAAAAAATCATCACCGATCTCAACAAATCTTAGCGGCCTTGTAAGTGTCAAAGAGTGCCCGCAAGCTGATTTCTCAACAGTCGGAGCTACTATTATCACTCTGCCTAAAGGTCTCAGTGCTTCTGCCAATTCGTGTAGTCCTCTGGATTCAAAACCGTCATCATTGGTAATAAGTATATGTTTCATTATATCTCTTTGTAAAAATTCAAATGTTATTACTCCACCAGGCAAATACCTTAAATTTTGAGAGCATCAGAGGTAGTGGAGATTTGGATGAAAAAAGTCAAAGGACTACCCTAAAGGTAATTCGAGACTTTTTTTGTTCAAATATTTCTATCAATCTGCTCCCCGTAGGGTACAATGCTTTTGCACATATTCATCGTTAAAACTTCTTAGCGTAGCTTTGGCTATGTTTTCAAAGCTTTGCCTTGATTATGAACAAAACCATTTGTATCAAAAATAAGGTATTTGCCTGGTGAAGTAATATTATAGCCTTTTTGGTATAATACTAATAATTAAATGGTAGTCATAGGCTTCCACAAACTATCACATAGGATTAATCGTGCAAAAAGAACCAATGCTTCATGCCACATATCAAAAGTTAACCAAAGAACTAGAGCACCTCAAAACAGTAGAGAGAAATGAGATAGCTAGAGTCATAGATGAAGCTAGAGCTTTGGGTGATCTAAAAGAAAATGCAGAATATCATGCAGCCAAAGAAAAACAAGGATTGATGGAAGCGCGTATCATAGAGCTGGGTGATCTTCTCTCTCGCGCTCACATCATAGATCCGTCTACTTTGAGCCATGCTAGAATTTGTTTTGGATCCACCGTGGAGCTTGCAGATCAGGACAATGATACCGTTATCAAATATACTATCGTAGGAACTCAAGAATCAAATCCAACCCATGGACTCATATCTCTCTTTTCTCCTTTAGCAAAAGCACTGATGGGCAAAGAAGAGGGTGATGAGATAGAGGTTTCATTGCCTAGCGGCCAAAAATGCTACGAGATAACGACGGTGTGTTACGAAGAGATTTGTATCAAGGATAAGTAATGAGAGTAGGTATAGTAGGAGTAAGCGGATATACAGGATTAGAGTTAATTAAGCTTATCTTGGCTCATCCGTATTTTCAGCTTACATATTTGGCAGCCAGCACGGGTGATATTATGGTAGAAGCTCTTCATCCTGCATTGCAAGATGTTATCACTATGAAGATAGAAAAAGCTTCTCCTGAAAGTATCAAAGCTCATTGTGATGTAGTATTTTTGGCTCTTCCGCATAAAGCTTCTATGGGATTTGCAAAAGAGCTTTGGGATAGTGATGTTAAAGTAGTTGATCTCTCTGCTGATTATCGTCTATTGCAAGAGACTTACGAGAAACACTACTGTGCACACGAGGATGCTCCCAATGCCCATAAAGGCATATATGGACTTATAGAGTATTATCGTGACGATATACAGGATGCCAAGCTCGTAGCAAGCCCAGGCTGCTATCCGACTGCCACATTGCTTGGTATCTTGCCGTTCATTCCGTATATAGATACCAATGCACCATTGTTTGTGGATGCCAAATCTGGGGTTAGCGGTGCCGGCAAAAGTTGCACGGAGACTACCCATTTTGTGAGCATCAATGATAATATTTTTGCATACAATCCGCTCAAACATCGTCATGCTCCGGAAATCATGGAGAAAATTGCCAACATTTATGGGGTTGATATCAATGTGCATTTCGTGCCGCATCTTGTACCAATGACAAGAGGAGAGCTAGTAAGCGTATATGCTACACTCAAAGAAGACATTGACCCTATCGAGATACTCAGAAATCATTATGCAAACGATCCTTTTATTCGCATTAGAGAAAAGCCGGTAGATACCAAAGGAGTATCTGGTACGCATTTTTGTGATATTTTTGCAGTCAGAGAGGGTAATGCACTTTTTGTGAGTAGCAGTATTGATAATCTCTTAAGAGGTGCAAGTTCTCAAGCACTTGCCGCAGCAAACATTATGTGCGGATTTGATGAGAATGCAGGATTGCCGACACTTGCTTATGTTCCGTAAGGAAGTTTTGTCATTCTGAGGCGATTTGTCGCCGTAAGAATCTTATTTTAGGAGATAAATTGCAAAAACAAGGCTTTGTATATGTCGTAACAAATAAAATGTTAGGTACATTATACATAGGTGTTACCAGTAATTTATCAAAGAGAGTTTATGAACATAAACGTGGATTTATTGATGGTTTTACTCAAAAATATAATTTAAAAAAATTGGTTTATTATGAGATTTTTGATGATATAGTAGATGCTATCAATAGAGAAAAGCAGTTGAAAAAATATAAAAGAGATAAAAAAATAGAGCTTATTAATTTATTTAATCCAAGCTGGAAAGATTTGTATGAAAGCGTCATAATATGATTTATAGCTATTTTATTTTAGATCCTTACGCTGCGCTCAGGATGACATCATTATGTTGTTGTGAAATATTATCAAAAATTAAATTCTTAAGCTTCGTCCGGGATGACATTTCTAAGGCATGGTTTTCATGATCGAGATAAAAGAAGGCGCTTTATTTGTAGCCGATGCACATTATCCGCATCATGGAGATGAGTTTATGCAGCTTTTACGAGAGATTGGATCAGGAGAGAGAGTTGTTTCCCAACTGTTTTTAATGGGAGATATCTTTGACCTGTTGTTCGGATATAATGATTATATTATTACCTTTTCCGCACAAGCAGTATCGCTGCTTCAAAAACTTTCTCAAACAATAGAAATATACTATTTTGAAGGCAACCATGATTTTTGCCTCAAAAATATATTTCCCAATATGGTTGTTTACTCCAGAGACGAGCAGCCTATCATGATGAAGTTAGGCAGCAAAAGAGTTGCGCTTTCGCATGGGGATAAGTATGAAACCGGATTTGGTTATGGAGCATACTGCAAGCTTCTTAGAAACAAGATCACTTTAAATATGTTAAAGCCCTTTGAGAAAAAGATCATAAATTATCAAATGGATAAACTACCGGGCAAAATTATATGCCGCAAGATGCCTGATTTTAAGAAAAAGGTTAAAGCAATCATAAGTCACTACAGAGATGCAGATCTTGTGATAGAAGGGCATTTTCATCAAGCTGTCAATATAGGCAAATATATATCATTGCCATCTCTTGCCTGCCAAAAAAAAATTGCTATAGTACAAGGTGGCAACATTATTTTCTCAAATATTCATTAAAAAAACAAATAATTTTTATATTGTATTTATTATGTTATCAAATCATGATATAATATAATACATAATTGTTCCTAGGTTATCTTATAAAGCCGTTTTATAAAGAATAACTGAAACGGCTCAAATTTTAAA
>JAFGWQ010000172.1 GCA_016937075.1 Campylobacterales bacterium
CGCTTTTCTTTGGTTACTTTTCTTTACTCTTGTGCTTGCACTCTCTGTGAGAAAAAGAAAGGTATTTTGTAGGGTGTGTTCACCAACGCACCACTATGATTTAAATCGGTGGGTTAGTAAACCCACCCTACTAAAACTAATCATAACAATCTCAAAAAGGCCTGACAACCACCATAACAACAATTCCTATACTAAGCAATGTTGGTACTTCATTGTAAAACCTAAAAAATTTGCCGCTTTTTGCATTTTTATCCACGCTCAAGACCCGACGATAATAATCGAGGGAAAAGCTGTATATCATAAGTAAAATAACCAGAGTAAACTTGACATAAAACCATATACCTTGCTGCAATATAGACGGATTTACCCACATTAACCATGATCCGCTAATTACCGTTGCCCACATCGCGGGAGCTCCTATGTACTTATACAACTTATACTCTTGGATCTGCACAACTTCTACAAATTCAGCCTTAGCATTATGTTCGCGATGATATACAAAAAGTCTAGGAAGATAAAACAACATTGCCATCCAACTAAGAACACTTACTATATGAAAAGCCAATATCCAACTATAATATGCCACTCTCTACTCCAAAATCTCAAAATCTTTTTTGTTATACACAACCAATTGTAATTTTTTATAATACCCCAAATGTCCATAAGATATCTTTATTTTGCTGCCATCTTTGGGTAAAGCAGCCCTGGTTTTAAAAAATATCGGGAGAGAACCGTGAGCAAAATATATCTTTTTGTTGCGGTAAATACCCGATATATCCTGGATCACTTCATTTTGCCTATTTGCAATCGGCATGTTGAAATTTTTTGCATTTAAGATAAATGTTTGTACAGGAACATTGGAGGCTTTTTGTTTTGCAATGCTTAGATGTGTAACTTCTTTTAGTCCATGATATGTTTTGATCTCATGCACAAGAATATCATATTTATCGCCAACTTTGAGTTGTTTTGCACACTTATACAAAAATACACCTCTGCCTTGCGGGGATTGTTTGATAATAGCGTTTGAACCTCTTTTCCATATGACTACTGCATTTTCAAGTAAAACATCTGCTTTTATTGCATCTTGTGCATACAGATACTCTATAGGCTGCTTGGTAATTTTATATTGCGTGACATTAGATGAGAGCTTAAATGGAGTCATTGTAAATCTGGCTTTTATGGGCAAATGATCCGAATATCCCCTACCGGCATGTATACCCTTCTTTATCTTCCAGCGATTGATACTATCATAGCGATTTTTAAGATACGGCGGCGCAAATACCATGAATGTGCCGTCTTTATATTCTATACCTTTTTTGTCAAATAGGGTTTGAGGCAACAATATATGGTCAATTGTGCTTTTGTCACTAAAAAATTGATGATTCCATCTATTACTTGGCGGCAATTCGCCCCATAGGTTATAATGTACCCCTTTTGGAGAGGCGATGATCTCTGCTTTGTTGATCAAATGATGATCTTGATATGTACTCATAACATCACCGATCGCCGTACGGCCATTAGTATCATCTAGTTTGGCTTCTAAAGTATTTGGTGCATCATATCTGCTGTTTAGATCTCCTATAATGATATATTCATCGCCCCTAGGAAGCTGTGAGATACGATTTGCCAAAGCGGATGCAGAGCGTATCCTGGCACTCTCCTTGCCATTTTTTGATTTTGATTTCCAATGGTTGACAAAGATCCTAAGAGGTTTATCATCCGCCTCCAAATAAACTTCCAAGATATTTCTAACTTTAGGACTGGGAGATACTACGATCTCTCTTTGGTAATTAATAGGAAAACGCGAAAGAAGAGCTACTTGTATGGGGGCATTTGGCTTAGAAGTAATGGCGCTATACTTATACTCACATCCGACTTGTTCGAGCCTAGAGATCAACTCTTCGAATACATACTTATTTTCTATCTCTTGAAGCCCAATGATGTCACTATTTATATCGCATATCGCTTCAGCCGTATGGTTGAGCTTGATTTGTGCCATGTGCTCATTCCAATTGTGGACACCTGCTTTGTAGTCGTTATATTCTGTTCCTTGATTTTTTGCATCAAAAAGATTTTCTACATTGTATGAAGCCACACTAAAATCAGCTTGCACGACACTATATAAAAATGATAAAAACAATAAAAAACGCACTATAAACTCCATCGATTAACAAAAGAGATTATAGCATTAGAAAAGAAATTAAAAATAAAAAATGTCAAAATGAAATAATTTAATTTATGGTTATTTTGTTTTCATCCAAAGTTATGCTTCCATTTTCGATAAGTTGGGTCAAAGTTCGTTTGAAACTTTTTTTGCTCATGCCAAATATATCTGCAATAATAGACGCATCGCTTTTGTAAGTACATTCTATCGACCCACCGTGTTTTTTTATAATATCAAGCACTTTAAGAGAAGCATCATCAGTAGTTAATTTGGCACTTTTGAGCAAACAATCTAGTTTGCCGTCTTTACGAACTGTTTTTATAATTCCTTGCTTTTTGTCTCCGACAGCAATTGGTTCAAAAATCTCGTTATCAAACAGCATACCCTCAAAAAGATTGTTTACTACAACTTTGTAACCTAACGGCGTTTTGGCGATCACAAACATATACACTTCTTGATTTGCAAATAATCCTCTAGTATCAATAGAGAGCCATTTACCTATCTTTTGCGTACCGTATAATCTGCCTGTTTGTTCATCAAGGCAAACTCTCAACACAAACCAATCATCTACATGAAAATATTCTTTTTGCTCCGAGATAGGCACAAAGAGATCTTTTGGTAAACCCCAATCTACAAATGCACCATACTGCTTATAACTGACTACTCTAAAGTATCCATATTCGCCTAGTATCGCTTTTGGCCGTTCCGTGGTGGCTACCGGCCTATCTTCTGAATCTGTATACAAAAAAACGTCTACGAGCTCTCCTATATCCATTTCATCAGGCTTTACATAAGCATTAGGCAATAAAACTTCGCTTCCGTCTTTTGCTTCTAAAAATAGTCCGTAATCGCTATCTCTTGCAACCTCTAGGGTGTTTATCTTGCCGATTTGAAGGGTTTTATTCATTTGTTTGCTTTGGCAGGGTCTCTAAATGTTTTATCAGCTTTTCAGGAGACACAAACCCTGTGATTGTATAGTTTTGCAAATATTCTCCTTTTGCGTTAAAAAAGAGTATGTTTGGAGTACCAAATACTCCAAAATGTTTCAGCATTGCCGTATCTTCGGCTGTGTTGTCTGTCAAGTCAACCTGTATGAACAAATACTCCTTGAATGCCTCTTTTACTTTTGGGTCAACAAACGTTATCACATCAAGCTCTTTACAAGCCGCGCAAGACTCTTTGGTGAAGTCCACAATTACCGGCTTATTCGAAGCTTTTATCTCATTCATTAGTTTTTCTACAGAATAACCTTTACGTCCATGACTTGAGATTGTAGTACCATTTGATGACAAATGCGCCAATGGGGTCAGAGTGGAAGTACCTCCTGTAAATGCCCCTATCAATAATACAACACCAAGAGCGAATAATAAGATACATAATATATTTGATATGACTTTGGCAATAAAATTTACAAATACCCTTCTGTTTTTATAAAGTCCCCATGAAGTGCCAAATGCCAATAGTGCTGATAATATCATGGTTATCGTTGAAGGAACGATACGAGAGATCATCATAATGGCAAGAGCAAGCATAGCAACACCAAAAAATTTACTTACCAAGCTCATCCAGCTACCAGGGCGAGGCATCCACTTGCCAGCTCCAATACCTACAAGCAACAATGGCATACCCATACCCATGCTCATCACAAATAGTGCCGTGCCGCCAAGCAAAGCGTCGCCGCTTTGCGAGATAAAGAGTATGGCGCCGCCTAGTGCGGGAGCAACACAAGGCCCTACTATAAGAGCTGACAAAATCCCCATGATAGCAGTTCCGATTATCCCTTTGCTGCCTGCATTATCGCTGATAGCAGATAGCTTAGTTTGCCACTTCATCGGCAAACCGATCTCATAATATCCAAATAACGAAATAGCAAGAGCCACAAAAACTCCTGCAAACAATATCAAAACAAATGGATTTTGCATAGCAGCTTGCATATCAAATCCAAGCAGTCCTGCTACCACTCCGACAATCGCATATGTCAATGACATAGCTAGAACATAAACCAGTGATGTCAAAAATGCACGCAATGTACTTGGTTTTTCATTGCCGGCCTGAGATACGATGATGGCTGACAATATAGGGATCATAGGAAATATGCAAGGGGTAAGAGCTAAAAGTAATCCAACCACAAAAAAGAGCAATATAATAAAGCCGAAACTCTCGCTTTGAATCGCTTGGGATATATCAGCCACACTTGTAGTACTGCTTAGTGAGCCAAATTTTGACCAAAGTCCGCCACCATCTTTGCCCTCAAATGAAAAACTTTCGCTTATAGGCTGATAACATACTCCGCTTTTGGAGCATCCTTCAAAGGAGATTTTAAGCTCAAAAGCATCGTTTGTGATGGCTTCTATATCTTTTTTGGGAATAGATACTTTTAATTCTTTTTCATAGACAGCTTCATCATGGAAATTAATTGATTGCGGAAGTGCCGTTTCTAACAAAGTAGCCGAAGGCTTAGTGATTTGAAATTTGAGTGAATCCGCGTAGATATATATATCTTTACCCAAAGTTATGGTTGTTATGATGGAATTATTGGCTTCAATAGCCGTAACTTTGAAAGCTTCTTCGGGTTTTAAGAATTCTTGTTGCTGTACTTGGCCAAATCCGGCTGCAAAAACAAAGCCATTAATAGCCAATATTAATAATAATAAGCGTTTTATCATCATTGCCCTTATAGTTTTTAAGTTTTGTTATAGTATAAAATTACTAATCGGTATTGTATCGGA
>JAFGWQ010000173.1 GCA_016937075.1 Campylobacterales bacterium
ATTGCAAGATTCTCAAAACTACAAAAATAAAAAAGCAACATTTGCTAAGATGTTGACTTTGTACGGCCGCAATGCCGTATTGGAAGCTTTAATGGAAAATAGTATCATGCCATTCAAACTTCATCTCTCTACATCAAATCAAAAAGCATCTATATTGGATCAAATGCAAGAAATTGCACAAAAAAGAGGTGTGCAGATATGCTTTCACGATAAACTATCTCTTTCTCGTATCTCAAAAAATGCCAAGCAAGATCAAGGTGTGGCACTTGATATCCAAATGGATAGTTTTATAGATGAAGATGAATTTATAGCAAATAATATTAATTATAGTATATTGGCTCTCGATAGCATATCCAATCCTCAAAACTTAGGTATGATCATACGCTCTGCAGCAGCTGGAAATATTGATGCTATTATTTTGCCAAAAAAGGGCGCATCGTCTATTACACCGCTTGTCATCAAAGCAAGTGTTGGAACTTTGTTTAAGATACCTATTATCAACTCCAATAGCTTAACCAATACTCTTAAAAAATTTCAAGAAAATGGTGCGAAACTCTATACACTTTCATCTTGTGCAAAAAAGAGTTACAAAGAGGTGGATTATGCCTCTAAAAGGATATTTATCTTGGGCAATGAGACAAACGGTGTTTGCAAAGAGATAGAACGATTGAGCGATGAAAATATATCCATACCTATGCGTAGAGGCGTAGAGTCTCTCAATGTCGCCGTGACAGCGTCATTGCTTGCTTTTTTGGATTGATTGAACGCTAAAAAACCTGTTATTCTGAGCCACGAAGTGGCGTGAGAATCTAAAAAAAAGATCTTTACAAAGTCTAAAGACTTCTCAAGATGACAAAAATAATGTATTTTTAGAAGACGCAAATATTCTGTGTCAAGTGCGGTATGACGATTGCTTTATTGATTCAATACAATCAATGCATTTTTATATATAGGTTCATCTATAAATCCATATCTATCATCCATAAAGCCATTTATGCCTTTTGAGGCATTGAGTTCAAATATCTCTTTGATGTATTGTGCTTTTTCAAGTTCATATCGGTCTACTTTAAATATCTCGTTGGCGATCTCTGCCTGTTTTGGGCCCATGCAGGCTTTGCCGGTAAATCCAAGTGATTTTTCATATTCGCACCATTTGCGAAACTCACCAGTGTTATTGTAGTCTTGATACATGAATGAAACAGGATGAATGTTTGCTGTTTTACAGTCTATGAGAAATTTTGCAAGGATATAATCTATGGTAGGATTGGCAATTTGAACCAGAGATTGCGGTAGATTTAGAGATGCTAACAGATCTAGTATGCCGAGGTTCGCCGTAGTTATGCGATCATCGATTTTGAGTGCTCTTATATCAATAAAAGCTTCTTTTGTTTCTAATGAAAAATGAAGCTCATGAT
Organism: Campylobacterales bacterium; assembly: GCA_016937075.1. Taxonomy (GTDB): domain Bacteria; phylum Campylobacterota; class Campylobacteria; order Campylobacterales; family Sulfurovaceae; genus BN30871. The sequence continues at coordinate 1,416 of JAFGWQ010000173.1, forward strand.
CTTGATTTAAGATATTTAGAGCTGACTCAAGCTCTTTTGGGCTTTTAACTTTGGCAAGCCTAATGGCATCAAAACCAAAATTATTCAAAAATTCTATCTCTTCTTTGCCACCTTCATCAAAAGGGTTAGTTCTGATAACTATAAAACTTTTTGAATTTTTTAGATGGGATAAAAATAGGGCTATATTGTAAAGTGCTTCTTTTTTTCTTGAGGGCGCTATGGCATCTTCGAGATTGAGCGTAACTACATCGGCAATATTTTTATCAAGAGTATTTAAATGTTTTAGATTGAGCGGATTTAGCATCATATTTGAACGATGGAGTTTATGTGTGGGAGCTATTTTCTTTTTATTTCCAAATAATTGCTTTTTTTCTTCTATGCTTTTGTTTTCAAATATACTCAAATCGTCAAATATCATCCAGTCTCTTTCAATCTAGCTAAAATGGTATTGATAGTATAATACAACAATTTTAAAAACCAGGGTAACACATATGAGAATTATCATCACGCTTCTATTGCTTTTACAGATAGTATATGCTGATAATTTTGTCATTGCAAATAGAGCCTGTCAGGCTACCAATAATCTAAAAGCTACCAAAAATTCAGGCAATATCTCAATAGCTCCGTCACAAAGATATAGAGTATTAGACGAAAAACAAAACAGTGTGTATATACAAATTCCATATGCTTCGCCAAGCGGAAGATGGGTAGATAAAAGCTGCTTTGAAACTGAAAGAATATCTGCAGCATACACAAAGCATATCGCTATAAAAAACAAAGCTGCCTCACAATTTATTTTATCGCTCAGTTGGCATGATGCATTTTGCGAGACCCATAGAAATAAAAAAGAGTGTCAACGAGGTTTGTTTGGCAATAAAGATCACGGCTTTGTGCTCCATGGACTTTGGCCGCAGCCAAAAAACAGAGCTTATTGCGGAGTAGATAAAAAGATAGTAGGTATGGATAGAAACAGACAATGGTCCAGGCTGCCAGAACTCAGTCTCTCTCAGAAAACCAAGCAGGGATTATATGATGTGATGCCAGCCGCTGTTTCAGGATTGGCAAAGCATGAATGGATCAAGCACGGCACCTGCAGCGGGATGAGCATGGATGAATATTTTACCAGGTCTGTTAATTATACAAAGCAATTTAATAGCTCAGCATTGGCTGCATATATCAATGCAAATAGAGGAAAAAGAGTAATATTAAAAGATATTAAAAAATTAGCCGATAGATCTTTTGGCGCAGGAAGCGGCGAAAAAATCGAAATGGTATG
>JAFGWQ010000022.1 GCA_016937075.1 Campylobacterales bacterium
AAAAAAATCAAATCTTGATCTGTCTTCCGCAAAGTATATTCAGCCGCCATTTGATGGTTTTGTTGTCAAGGAAATAGGTAAAAAAAATATCAGACAAGGAGGATATGATATTACGCAAATCGATTATTTGCTTACTCCGCAAAAACCAGGGAACTATATTATAGATCCTGCAAAAATGGCCATTGTTGAAAAAAAAACAGCTATTGTCAGTTTTTTTGATACATTTTTTAGCCGCAAACCGAAAGTTCAAACAATAAGTTCAAAGATGTTGTCTATCACCATAAAACCATTGCCTAGCTTAGTTCAGCTAGTCGGAGATTTCAATATAAGCGTCAAGCCAAGCTTATTGACTACGGATACCGATACACCTATTGTATTATATTTAAAAATTGAGGGAGAGGGTGCGTTGGGAAATTTTGATGGCCTTGATTATAATATTGACGGCTTGAACGTTAGCGCTCAAAAGCCTCAAATTACGCAAGAGATCAGAGGTGATAAAGTTTATTCAAGCTATACCAAAGAGTATCTCTTTAAAAGTGATCATGATTTCACCATCCCATCTCGCAATATAACAGTATATAATACAAAGAGCAATAAAATAGAGACTATTGTTATGCCGTCTTATGATATAGAAGTTATGGGATCGTCTAATAGCTTAAACCATAGCGATTCTTCAAAAAACGGTCTACCATCGATAGTTTGGATAATCGTCAGTTTTATAGCAGGTTTGGTGAGTATGGTCTTGGTATTGCTTTCGATGTCAAAACAAAAGAAGAATAAACAAAAATAGATCTATGACTGAATGATATTCTATTTATAAAATATCATGTAGACTATTGGCCTGGGTCATCCATTTTTTAACGCCTTCCCAGTCTTCATTTAGTAGCATTTTTTCAAAAGAGTCGAGTTCTTGTTTGAAATTTATTATAGAATCTAGTACATTGATCTTATTTTGTCTAATTATGCTTTCCCACATATCAGGAGAGCTTTTGGCAATCCTGCTCATATCTCTAAAACCACCACCGGCAAGCGCTATGATGCTTTTGGGATCTTCTTGTCGCATAACGGTATTTGCCAAAGCATAGCTGATCACATGAGGCATATGAGAGATAAAAGCTGCATGCTTGTCATGTGAAGTGCTATCCATATATATGATGTTCATTCCGAGCGCTTTATATAACTTCTTGACAATTTCAAGTTGATGAGCTCCGCTCTTTTCAGTATCACAAAGCACAACTGTCTTGCCGGTATATAATCCATCTATTGCAGCAGTTGGACCACTTTTTTCTGTACCCGTCATCGGATGTGTTGCTACAAAATTAGAACGAATGGCTTTTGGAATACTGTCACAAATTAGTTTTTTTGTACTTCCCATATCAATAATTGTAGTCATCATTGGAATGGTGCTTATTTGTCCTATCAATGATATAATTCCATCAACCGGAATTGCCAAAATAGCAAGATCACATTGCCAAATTTCTTCTATGTTTTTGGTAACCATATCAACCAAATTTAAATCTATCGCTTCTTTAATATGTGTCAAATTGTGATCATAGCCAATGATATTAATATGCGGGTATAGTTTTTTTAAACTTAAACCAATAGAGCCTCCCATCAGCCCCAAACCAATAATACCGATTGATTTTATATCCATTTTTGACCTTTAACTCTAAAATAATGCCAAATTATATCATAAGGCTAAAAAAAACAGATTTATTATTAATTTTTAGGTTAAAAGACGATAAACTATTAGCCATATATTGCTTTGATCCTTCATTGCTAATTTAACAAAAAGGTTTCGTATGATTAAAAAAACTTCTTTATTGTGGATGTCGATCGGCTCAATACTAATCGCGCAAAATATAACCAAAATTGAATATGATGGTTTACACAGCCTATCTCCAAATACGATCGCCGAAATCAGCGGTATAAAAGTCGGTGATACATTATCAGAATCAAAGATCAAAGAATCTGTTAAAAATCTTTTAGAACAAAAATACTTTCAGGATGTAAAAGCAGAGACAAAAAGCGGCGGAGTGGTAGTATATCATTTTGTCGAAAAACCGGCTATTGCAAATGCTCAGATCACCGGATATGGCTCAGATGAAGAAAGTAAAAAGCTTATTGAAGCGATGGGCTTAAAAAGAGGCGAGTTGCTCGATGATGCAAAAATGCAAAAAGCAAAAGAGGTATTGCAGGCAAAACTTGCTCAAGACGGTATATATGATGCATCAGTTGATGTAAAAAGCGAAGTTGTAGGAGAAGGAAGTGTATCTTTGACCTTTGATGTAAAAAAAGGTGAAAAGGTTAAGATCTCAAATCTTGTTTTCAATGGTATAGACGCACTTAGCGAAAGTGATCTAGAAACAAATCTGGTTAACAAAGAAGAAGAATTCTTGGGGTTTTTGCCGTTTAGAAATGACGGAGTAGCCAATTTGTCTCAGTTGGAAAACGATGTATTTAGAATCAAAGATACATATATGAAGCATGGTTATATTGATGCCCAGGTCAGCAAACCAAGAGTAGAAGTAGACAGCAAAAACCGCGCAACGATAGAATACAATATCATAGAGGGGAATAGATACAAGGTCGGTGATATTTCCATAATTCAATCTGTTGAAGGTTTGGATAGCAATGTGCTCTATGAAGGTCTTTCGCTTAAAAAGGGAAAATATTTTAACATAGATAAAATGAGAAAAGATATTGTATATCTTCAAGAGCAAACAGCAAATTTGGGATATGCATTTGCCAATGTTTCACCACAAATGGGCAAAAGCGGTACGGATGTAATTAATATTCAATACGTGATCACTCCTGGCACAAAAGTAACCATCAATGATGTATTGATATCAGGAAATAACGAGACTCAAGATAGTGTCGTTAGAAGATATATATATCTAGCTCCCGGAGATCAGTTTAGCCAAACAGATCTCAAAGATAGTAAAAATGCACTTGGTAGAACAGGTTTTTTTGAAAAATATGATATCCAAACCCAAAAACTAACTGATGATAAGATGAATTTGCTAGTTAACGTAAAAGAAGCACCGACAGGTTCTTTCTCGATCGGAGGCGGATACGGAAGTTATGAAGGTTTTATGGTAAATGGAAGTATTTCCGATAAAAATATATTTGGAACCGGTATAGATACAAGCATTGGTATTGATTATTCACAAAGATCAACAAATTATAATCTGCATTTGGCAAATCCTAGAATTTGGGATTCACTCTATAGCTTATCGATGGATCTTTATAAAAAAGAGTATGATTACGATAACGATGGTTATCAAATAGATCAAACAGGCGGCTCATTGACGGTAGGTCGTGAATTTATGAGGCATTTTTATATTTATGGCGGAATCACATATTCAGATAACCAATCTGATGTTACTGATATCTCGGGCAATGAATTGTATAAGCTTTTATATAGTGACAAATATAAAAAAGCAGCTGGCGTTTTAGGTGTTAAATTTGACAACACAGATGATTATTATGTCCCAAGAAGCGGATTTATAGCTAGCCTTGGGGTAGAAGTTGCTACTTTGAATGGTGAATTGAATGATGATCACAAAAAACCTGAAAATGGAGGATATACCGATTTTGGCGACTTTGTAAAATTTAATGGTAGATTTGGGGCTTATTACGGCTTGAGAGATTTGATAGATTATGATCTTATCTTAAGATATAAAGCCAGGGCGAATTGGCTTAATGCGACTGATGGGTATGTGCCTGTAGCAGAGAGACTGCTCATGGGTGGTATAGGAAGTGTTAGGGGATATGAAACATATTCTATTTCTCCTGAGATTCTTGATGGAACTGAATATAGAAGGGTTGGAGGAACAAAATCGTTCTCTAATAGTATAGAAGCAAGCATCCCTGTATCAGAAGAAGCGAAAATCAGAATGGCATTTTTCTTGGATTACGGTATTATCGGTTCGGATGATTTTTATGGCAGAAGCTATGATAATATAGATAGGGCTTCTGGTGGGGTCGCCGTTGAGTGGTTTTCACCGTTTGGGCCTATTAACTTCATATTTGCAAAAGCTATAAATCCGCAAGATAGAGATGAGACATCAAGCTTTGAATTTAGCATGGGAACTAAGTTTTAGTATATAACATTAGTTTAGTATTTTCGTCATTCTGAGCCACGAAGTGGTGTGAGAATCTAAAAAAAGAGATCTTCACGAAGTCCAAAGACTTCTCAAGATGACAAACCTCCAGTCATTCTGAACCACGAAG
>JAFGWQ010000174.1 GCA_016937075.1 Campylobacterales bacterium
GCTTTAAAAGCAGAAGTTGCTGCTATGAAAAGCGCAAAAGCAGATAGCGGAGATAGCAGTTCCACGATAGCTAAACTTACAGAAAAAGTAAATGAGATCAAAGCTCATGATGCCAATGATAATATCAAATGGGGTGTGGATCTTAGAACTGCGATAGATAGCCTTAACTATACAATGGCTGGGAATATGGTTTGGATGGATACTGGAACCAATGCTGTGCCAGGCGGCGGTATGGTTGCAGTGCCAAAGAAAAGATCTAATGACTCCCTGTTGACAAATAGATTATGGCTCAATATGGCTTATGCGCCTGATGCTAATAATATCTTTAAAGGCCAATTATCATATAACAAAGCTTTTGGTGCCGATTTTGGCGGCAATGACGGCGGCATGGCTAGACCTCGCGGCTGGGGGATGGATACATTTGATTGGATAACAAATGAATCGCTTACAGGCAATGACTTAAAAGTCAGACAAGCATACTGGCTATATATGGCAGACAAAATGGGCGAAGCTGAGATACCATGGACTGTAAGCCTTGGTAGAAGACCGTCAACAAACGGTTTCTTAGCAAACCTCAGAGACGATGATGAGGCTCAATCTCCTCTTGGGCATATCATCAATGTAGAGTTTGACGGAGCAAGTGCGAGTGCAAATCTGGGCAATGTCACAGGTGTTCCTGGCATGTCATTTAAACTTTGCCTAGGTCAAGGCTCTACCAATGCAACTCCTATGTTTGGCGGGCCAACAAATTATACAGACGACCAAAGTGATATCGATGATATTATGTTGGCTGGGTTTATCTTTGTACCATATGATGACGGACAATTTATCGTAAAAACTACAGCATTTAGAGCATTTGACCTCCCTGGATACAGCCCAATGGAGATGATGACAATGTTTGATGGTGATGCTGCAACAAATCCAAGCATTATGAGTCAAGCCGGAGATATTGATGGGGCAGCAATTTCTGTACTTGTAGATGGTATCGGAGATTATGAAATACTATCCGAAACCAAGTTGTTTGGATCTTTTGCAGTAAGCAGAACGAATCCAAATGCAGGACAATTTATGCTTGGTATGCCAGATGGAATGGGCGGATTTATCGGTGCAGAGCCAGGAGAGAGTGTAACAGGTACATCGTATTGGCTTGGAGCGCAAATACCGGTACTCGGCGGCGATCTGGGGCTAGAGTTTAACCATGGAAGCAAATACTGGAGACCGTTTGACTATGGCGAAGATACCATGGCTGGATCTAAATTGGCCGTTCGTGGTGATGCGTGGGAAGCGTACTATACATATCCTATAACACAAGCTCTTAGTGCACAGCTCAGATATACCTATCTGGATTATGACTACTCAGGAAGCAATAACTTCTCTGGAGCAGACGGCACTCCTATGACTATGGAACAAGCAAACGCTATGGGTATGGGCGGTATGGTCGTTGACAAAGCAAGTGATCTAAGATTTTACGTAAGATATAGATTCTAAATGATTTTTCCTTTCGCCTACGGGCGAAAGAATATATAATTTGTCTGAGTATCTGATGGGATATTGAGGTGAGTTTATAGAATGTATAAGTTTGTGTGTGAGTGTGGGATTTTGTCATGCTGAACTTGTTTTAGTATCTCTTGCGCTTTAAACATGAAATAAATTTAGAATGGCATAGTTTTTTAATACTTTTCTTTTTATAAAGAAAAGTAACAAAAGAAAATCGTCATCCTCACAATGTCGCAACGGCATATCTTAATGCTAGCCGCTATAAGATATTGCCTGCTTTCAAGGATGCTCGGATGACATTATTTTGTAGATTACTTCACTTTGCTCACAATCACAGCCATAAAATCCCCATTTGCGCCAAGAGATTTTGAGTTATATTTCTGTAGTAACTTTTTTGAGTCTCATCGTCAGTCACAACGGCAGGTTTACCGGCATCTGATGTCTCTCGAATAGACATCGTTAATGGTATTTGGCCAAGCAGGGGAACATTGTAGCGCTTTGCTATCATTTCTCCTCCGCCGCTGCCAAAAATATCGTATCTAGCTCTTGTATCGGGAGCTATGAAGTAGCTCATATTTTCTACAATGCCGCCTATAGGCACGCCGATTTCTTTGAACATCATCACAGCGCGGCTCACATCGTCAGTGGAGATAGCTTGGGGCGTTGTAACAATTACACTTGTAGAAATAGGCAATTCTTGAGCCATGGTTAGCTGTATATCTCCGGTGCCAGGAGGCATATCGATAACCAAAAAGTCAAGCTCTCCCCAAGCGACATCTTCTAAAAATTGAATAAGAGCCGAAACTGCGACTGAGCTTCTCCAGACAAGCGGAGTATCGCTTTTGGGGGTAGTGAGCCCAACGCTCATTAGTTTGATCCCGTAATTTTCGCTTGGTATCATTTTGTCTTCATCGTTCCACTGAAGCTTTTCGTCGTTAACGCCTATCATCCTGGGAGTATTTGGCCCATATACATCAGCATCCAATAAGCCCACTTTGTATCCAAGCTGTGCTAGAGCAACTGAAATATTTACACTGACAGTGCTTTTGCCCACCCCTCCTTTGCCGCTAGTCACCGCTATAATATATTTGGCATAAGATGCACGATTGTTTGGTTTATTGGTATTGCCATAGTTAAGTGACGGTTTTTTATTTGCCAAAAATGCTATATCGATAAATTTAAAATCATTTTTAAGCACGTCATGTATCTGCGATTCGATAGATTCAAAAACCGATTCATTTGCAATAGTTAGTTCGATCCGTACAGTATCGCCCTTCGGTTCAATTTTTTGAATCGTCTTGAGTGAGACTATGTCTTTGTCTAGACCGGGGTAGATAACGCCTCCGAGCCTTTTTTCTATAAGTCTTTTATTCATGATTTGACGCTTCTCGCTTTATAAGCAGATCAGTAGATTTGGCTTTTTGAAGCCATGCAGAAATTATCGGTCTAGCATGAGGATGATTATTGCCAAGCTCAGTATATTGCATCGCTCTATGCTTGATAAATGCAGATATGGCAGCAAAAAGTTCTTTTGTTTTATTGTCTTTTTTGGCATCGCCCAGCAGCTTGGAGAGCAGAATATTTCTCTCTTTTAGCGGCAGATCGTAGCCTATTGCTTTGCCAAGCTGTACGATGTCATATGAAGATATATAGATACCGCTATGAAATAGTGAAAGTAATTGTTTTTCTAGTGTCTCATATTCATTTTGTTTATCTTTGAATTTTGGTTTCATGCTCTCATCCTTAATTTAATTTCGGCAGCTTTTGATACATTAGGATCCTCGTCGTCTATCATGGATAATAAAACTTCTTTAGGAGTAGACGGGTTTTCTGCAACTCTAAGGCGTACCATTTTGTCACTATCGTTGGCTAATACATTAAGTAGTTTCACCGGGGTATTTGGATTGCCGGATAATCCGTCTCTGACTATCTTCTCGTCAGAAAATAATTTA
>JAFGWQ010000175.1 GCA_016937075.1 Campylobacterales bacterium
ACAAGAGCAAGTGAATATGCCCTGCTTTCACTAGATATTATCAGAACTGCCAAATCTCCTATCGGGGTAGAATATCTAGCCAATGAACTCAATATCCCAAAAAGTTTTTTAGCTAAAATCTTGCAAAACCTTGCAAAAGAAGATATTTTGGTCTCCAAAAAAGGTGCTAAAGGAGGATTTGTGCTGTCCAAGCCAGTAAATGAAATATCTCTATATAAAGTGATCGTGGCGGCTGAGGGGAAAGCGCCTGCTGTTTTTGATTGCGTGCAATATGCCGACACATGCCCAAACGGAGCCATGGGCCTGTGTGCAATATCGCCGTTCTTAGCGAAATTCCAAGGCAAGATCAACCGTTTTTTAAAAGAATTAAGCCTAGGAGACATTTTTGAAGCCTAAATTATATCACCTCTCGCATATAGATCTAGATGGATACGGATGCCAATATCTCACATCACAAGCTTTTGATGAAATCTCTTGCTACAATGCCAATTATGGCCCTGAAGTTGGTGCAAGGCTAAGAGAGATTATCAAAGATATCATTAAAGACGAAAATCAATCAAATGCCATTATCCTTATAACAGATCTTAATCTAACCCCAAAAGAGGCAAATTGGATAGAAAAAGAAGCTGCCGCCCTAAAAGCAGGCTTGCAGCTTTTGGATCATCACATTACAGGTGAAAAAACCGCTCTTCACCACACAGAGTGGTATCATTTAGATATCAATCATTGCGGCACTTGGCTAACATATGAGTGGCTTCAAAAGAGATACAACTTTGATGCAAAGAATGAATACAAAGAGATAGTAGAGACAATCAATGCTGTTGACATGTGGCATAGCGATAGTGATCTATTTGAATACGGTAAGGTAATGATGAGTATGATATCATCTGCAAAAGAGATAAACCGCACTATGTTTCCGGCCGAAGATACGGCTTTTAAACTATCTCTCATAGATCATGCCAGATCAATGCTTGTAAACAGTGATGCCCATATTGTACTTGATGATGCAGCACATAGATTAAAAAAAGAGTTTTTCATTATGGACAAAAACGATACCAAAGACAATCTTGTTGCCTTATACATCACCTCCCTGCTCTCTAGTCAAAAAGAGCGATTTACCATCACTTATCAAGGATACAAGGGCGTATTGGGATACAATGTCGGCAATACATCTATCATTGGTAATACATTTTTGGTACAAAATCCTGATTTTAATTTTTATATGGATGTAAATTATCGCGGTAACTTTTCTCTTAGAGGCAATGACACGCTTGATCTCTCCATTATGGCCGCACATATCGGCAATGGCGGGGGACATAAAAATGCCAGCGGCGGCAAGATAGAAGAGTATCAAGATTCATTTATATATGAAGAGGTTAGAAATTTCGTGCAAGCATATCTAAATGATAAGGCTTTTGAGCACAGAACCTGATATTTCTAGCTGCAGCACAAACTAAAAACAGTATAAAAACTAAACCTTAACCCTCGATTGCAAGGCGCGAGAAAGTGATAACAGGTCTATATTTTCCAGCTCTACTCCCGTAGGTACTCCTTGGGCTATCTTGGTAAATACGAGATCAAAATCTTTGAGTTTATCTTCTATATAAAGTATCATAGTATCGGTTGCTATGCTAGGAGGGAAAGCGAATACGACTTCGCTTACGCCTTCGACTGCACTAAAGAGATGGCTTTCATCCAAATCTCCAAGCTCTCTGACTACATAATAAATACCGTTAAACTGCCCGCTCTCTTCGATAACAAGAATATCTTTGGCGCTTTGGACAATGCAGAGCAAACTGGTATCACGATATGGATCGGAGCATATAGCACAGATCTCATCTTCGCTCATATTGTGGCATTTGGCGCATTTGCCTATAGAGCTCACGCTTGCCTCTATGGCATGAGCTAGCTTCATAGCTGCAAAGTTATCCACCATTACGCTATGATAAGCTAGACGAATAGCTGTTTTTTTGCCTATAGTGGGAAAAGACTCAAAGGCACTTACTAAGTTTTCAAATGCTTCAATTTTAGAGTGTTTCATAATCCACTACTTTGGAATACTCTACTACTTGTTTAATAAACTCTACTACTTTGAGGTGCTCTGGATGCACGGCATACTCTTGCAAGTCTTCTTTGGTATCAAAACGGGTAATGATACTAATATCCATTGCCCTGCCCTCATTGCAGAAATTTTCACCTACCTCAATAGATTTTAACGATGGTACTTTGTGCTCAAGTGCAACTAACATTTCTTTTGCTTTTTGTATATTTGCGATCTTATTATCTTCTTTGAAACTAAATAAAACGATGTGAACTATCATTGCAGAGACTCTTTTTGATTGCCATTATAGCAAATTTATGGTAGAATTCGCCCAAAATTATCACTACATATATTCAATGAAAATAATATTTAGGAAACAACAATGACAGAAATAGACTATTATGAAATTTTGCAAGTTAGCAAAAATTGCGACGGTGCGGAACTTAAAAAATCTTATCGAAAATTAGCTATGAAATATCATCCCGATAGAAATCCTGATAACAAAGAAGCGGAAGAGAAGTTCAAGCTAGTCAATGAAGCATATCAAGTGCTTAGCGATGAAGACAAACGTTCTATTTACGACAGATACGGCAAGGCCGGGCTTGAGGGCAGAGGCATGGGCGGCTTTGGCAACGGAGCAAATATGGATGATATTATGGATATATTCAATTCTATGTTTGGCGGTGGCTTTGGAGGTTTTGGAAACAGCAGCAGAACTCAAAATTCTTCAAAATATCCTCTAGACTTCGAAGTCAAATACACACTTGAATTTCACGAAGCTGTTTTTGGATGTGAAAAAGAGATAGAGATCTCATACAAAAGTGCATGTGAAGCCTGCAATGGTACCGGAGCCAAAGATGGTAAATTGAGTACATGCCAAACTTGCGGCGGACATGGACAAGTAGTCATGAAACAAGGATTTATGACATTTGCACAAACTTGCCCTACATGTCACGGCGAAGGAAAAATAGCACAAGATAAATGCACATCATGCAGTGGAAAAGGATATGAGACTAAAAAAGATAAAGTTACCATCAAAGTACCCGCAGGAATAGATAATGGCAACAGGCTAAGAGTAAAAGGTCACGGCAATATAGCTAAAAATGGCCAAAGAGGCGATCTATACGTGACATTTATGGTTAAGGATGATGAAAATTTCATCCGAAACGGAAATGATATATATATAGAAGTACCTATATTTTTCACACAAGCTATTTTGGGTGAAAGAGTAACTATACCTTCACTTAGCGGTGAACTTGAATTAGAACTCAAAAAAGGAACTGCGGATAAAGAACAATTTGTATTTCCAAACGAGGGTGTTGCTGACGTTCATAGCGGACGCAAAGGAAGATTGATAGCTCAAGTACATATCATATTTCCGACATCTTTAAGCGATGAACAAAAAAGAATGCTTGAAGAGTTGCAAAACAGTTTTGGCATTGAGAGTAAACCACACAAAACCATTTTTGAAAATTGCTTTGAGAGAGTAAAAGATTGGTTCAAATAATAATTTAGATAAAATTTACAATACATAAGGGACAAAAATGCCACAAACACTTCATCTAACTTGGTCTTTGATAGGAATATCTTCTTTGATTATTTTTATCATAGGCTATTATTTTATTGCTACTGAAGAAAAATACAATATCAATAAATCAAAACCGGCTTTATTTATAGGTACGTTTATGTTTATGCTTATTGGTGTATATTTTGCCGTAAACGGCCTTGATGTGGAACCTCTTCACAATGAGATGAAAGTATTGATCTTGGAGATTGCAGAGATATTTTTCTTTCTATTCGTCGCAATGACTTTTATTGAGACAATGATAGAGAGAAATGTATTTGATGTACTAAAATACAAGCTCATATCTAAAGGATATACATATAAACAACTTTTTTGGCTCACAGGATTTTTGGCTTTTTTCATCTCTCCTGTTGCAGATAACCTTACAACTGCCCTTATCTTGTCGACGGTTCTATTTACTATAGACAAAACAACCAAAGAATTTTTAGTTCCTAGTGCTGTTAATATAGTAGTTGCAGCCAATGCCGGAGGGGCTTGGAGCCCATTTGGAGATATCACAACTCTTATGGCATGGACTGCTGGAAAAGGTGAGTTTGTAGATTTCTTGGCTCTTTTTCCTGCATCCATTATCGGCTATGTTGTAACTGCATGGCTTTTATCTCGCGTAGTACCAGAAGGACAGCCTCCATTTTCTGAGCAGACCAATAAAATCGAGATACTTAAACCTGGCGCAAAAGTAGTGATCTACCTAGGGGTTGCTACAATTGCTCTGGCAGTATTGGGTCACCAGTTTTTTCACTTTCCTGCAATGTGGGGAATGATGTTTGGGCTTGCTATTTTGAAATTGTACTCATATAGATTAAAACGTAGAGATGGAGAAACTTTTGATGTATTTGTAAACATGAAACATGTCGAAAATGATACATTATTGTTTTTCTTTGGAATACTATCGGCAGTCGGCGCTTTGCATTTCCTTGGTTTTTTAGAGTACATCACAAAACTTTATGATGCTATCGGACCGACAGCAGGCAATATAGGTGTAGGATTTATCTCTGCGATTGTAGATAATGTACCGGTAATGAGTGCTATATTGAAAGCCAATCCAAGCATGGGGCTGGATCAATGGTTGCTTGTAACATTAACAGCCGGCATAGGAGGCAGCTTGATCGCTTTTGGAAGTGCTGCAGGAGTTGGTGTAATGGGCAGACTTAAAGGGATTTATACTTTTGGCTCTCACATGAAATTATCATGGACCATACTGGTTGGCTACATAATTTCGCTTATTGTTTGGTATATACAATTCGAGGTAATGGGGCTTTATTAGTAAGCCCTTACCGCCTGCATCATCCACGAAATTATACTTTTTATATAATAATCTTCATAAATACTTTATAATTGATTAAGTTTGATAGTGATATACTCAAATAAAGATAACAAATATCTTTAGATAACTATTTCAAAAGGATTGAGTATGGGCAAACGAGGCAATTCGATAATCAAAGGTTTGGAGATAAGTGAGATAATAACTATGCTAAATAAAGCATATGCTGATGAATGGCTAGCTTATTATCAATACTTTATAGAATCTAAAATAATAAAAGGTATTATGAAAGATGCTGCGATAGTTGAACTCACACAGCACGCTGCAGATGAACTAAGACATGCCACCATGGTAGCAGATCGTATTATCCAACTAGGCGGTACGCCACTTACTCATCCTCAAGCGTGGTTTACTCATGCAAATTGCGCATATGAAGAGCCAAAAGATTTTGATGTAGTTGCCATCCTAAATGATGCCATCAAAGGTGAGCAGTGTGCAATCTCTGTATATTCCAAATTGGCCGACATGACAAAAGACAAAGATATAATTACTTATAATATGGTCTCATCAATACTAGCAGACGAAGTAGAGCATGAAGAAGATCTGCAAGCTTTACATGATGATATAGCTGATTTCATAACTGATCTAAAAAAATGTGTACAATAGATCTATAGCCGGGCAAGGCCTGGCAAATGATGTAAAATTATAGTTTTTGCTTTTTAGTGCAAATCTATTTAAATCTATTTATAAAATAACAAATCCGTCATATTCCAACTTTTCACCGCTTATTGCGTCATATATGATATCGCTTACTTCTGATAAGCGAGAGCCTTCTCTTAGAAGCTCTAAAAATCCACTGATCTCATCATCAAGAAGCTCTGCATACACTTCTACCGTACCATCACAAAGATTTTTGACACTTCCTCTATATCCTGCCATCATGGCATTTTGAGATACACTCTTGCGATAAAACACTCCTTGCACTTTGCCGCTGACTATAAATCTATATAACTTCATATAATACCTTTGATTTAGAAATAAATTTTTGATCAATACATTATTAATTTTCACAACATATGCAAGCAATACTTATTTTATACTAAGCGGTATGATAATCATTTCTGCAAACCACAAAAAGCTAAAAAAGCTGATGATGTCAACTGAAGTTAGCACAAAAACCGAGCTTGCAACTGCCGGGTCTATATTGATTTTCTTAAATAACATTGGCACAGAGGTGGCAATAATACTTGCTGTTACAAAACTAAAAAACATAGCCAGTGCAATGGATATCGAGATTAAAATATTATGATATCTTATTTGTGATATGATCGCCGTTAAAAATCCTAAGAATAATCCGTTTACGGCAGATACTATAAGTTCTTTTTTTAAAATTGATTGCATATCACGTAAATCAATCTGCCGTAATGCTAGTTGTCTCACTATTATTGTCACGGTTTGCGAAGATGCACTTCCGGCCATATTTGCAACGATCGGCATAAGTACAGCCAAAGCCACAATAGTATCTAAAGTATGCTCAAAAAATCCGATTACAATAGATGCCAATGTAGCGTTAACAAGATTTATCGTTAGCCATTTTGCTCTTGTTTTTGTAGTTTTAGAGATGTTTTCTTGTATCTCTTCTGTTACATCTATATTGTTAAGACGATAGATTTGTTTGGTTGCATTCTCCTGTATAACATCCAATACGTCATCATGAGTAATCCGTCCCAATAAATGTCCCATTTTATCTACAACAGCAATGGATACCAAATTGTATTTTTCTATCATACTCACAACATTATCTATGCTATCATGGGACACAATGCTATAATTATCCGCATAATTATCCAATACATCTTCGAACTTGGTATCAAAATTGAGCAAAATCAATTCATCAACAGAAATGGATTTTAAAAATTTTCCATTATCATCCGTAATAAATACATTTTGAACCGTACCTATACCATGCTCTTTGAGTTTTTTTAGTTTTTCAACGGCATAAGCTACGGTTCTTTTGGCACTGACTTTAAAAATCTCCGTTTGCATCAACGAACCGGCCTCTTGGTGACTATAAAGCATAAGCTTTTCAATATTTTTTTGGGTTGCGTCACTTAGAAGTAGGAAAATCTCTTCCGCTTTTGCCTTGTTTGTTTTACTGATTGTTATAAAAAGATCTGTTGCATCATCACTCTCCAAGACTTCCAATATATCAGCTAAAGCATGGGTGTCATACTTTAAGATTAAGTCAATTTTAAATGGTGTAGGGAGTTCTATTAAAGTTTCTGCGCGAAGATTAAGAGGCAGTGAATTCAAATAATGAAAAAATTTATTTTCATCATTTTCTTTGGCTGTTTCCAAATAACCAGACTCCGCGGTGTCCTCTTGTGCAGCATTGTCTTTGGAAATGTTTTTTTTCAATTTTTGCAAATATAAATCTATCGCTTTTGTATCCATTTGTCCTTCTTAATACATTAAAATTAAACTCATTTTATTCCCCACTAGATTCACAAGGTTTATTTTCATTAAATTGTTGCTGTAGATTAGCATACCGTCTGTAAAGATTTTTAGCCATGAGTGACGCTGTTTCTAAAAATTGTTTTGCACTCTCTTTATCCATCTTTTCCACCATCTTAAATCTTGTTTCATTATACATAAAGTCTTTTACATCTATACTTGGTTCCTTATAGTCCAAAATTAGTGGATTTTTTCCTTCTAATTTCAAATCCGGATTAAATCGAAACAGAGGCCATAGGCCACTCCCTACAGCTTTCTTTTGTTGCTCCATACCATATTTTAAATCATATCCATGAGCAATGCAATGGCAATAGGCAATAATAATTGATGGACCATCATATCTTTCAGCTTCTATAAAAGCTTTTGTTGTAGCTCTATCATTTGCCCCAAGACTTACTTTTGCTACATAAATATTCTCATAATTGATAGCCATGGAAGCTAAATCTTTTGGCATACCGGCTTTTCCGCCAGCTGCAAATTTTGCAACGGCTCCAATCATAGTAGCTTTAGATTGTTGTCCGCCTGTATTTGAATAAACTTGGGTGTCAAGCACAAGTATATTTACATTCTTACCGCTTGCAAGAACATGATCCAATCCACCATAGCCAATATCATAAGCCCAACCATCGCCACCAATAATCCAAACAGATTTCTTGACCAAATAGTCAGCTATTTCCAAGAGTTCTTTTGCTTCACATGTATCTATTGATTTTAAAATAGATTTTAATTGCTCAATCCTACTTCTTTGTTCATTTATCTGTTTTTCATCTTTTTGAATAGAATTTGTTATCTCTTTTACCAGCTCTTTACCTAAATTGTCTTGTAAACTTGCAAGTAAATTTAATGCTTTTTCTTGTTGATAGTCAATAGCAAGTCTAAATCCAAGCCCAAACTCCGCATTATCTTCAAAAAGTGAATTTGACCATGCCGGACCTCGTCCGTGAATATCCTTTTTCCATGGGGTTGTAGGAAGATTGCCTCCATAAATAGAGCTACATCCTGTTGCATTTGCTATCAACATCCTATCCCCAAATAGTTGTGATGCAAGTTTGATATAAGGAGTCTCACCGCATCCGGGGCAGGCACCGGAAAACTCAAAAAGAGGTTCTAAAAATTGAGATTCTTTTACATTTGAATGGTCCAAGATATCTCTATCTACGCTTGGTAATGCTAAAAAATAATCCCACCGTTTTGCTCCTGATTTTCGTAATGGCATTTGTGGTTCCATATTAATAGCCTTTAAATTTATTTGTGACTCATTAATAGCCGGGCAAACCTCCACACATAATGCACATCCGGTACAATCTTCAACTGCAACTGAAATATTAAACATGTCATTTTCCCCAAAGATTTTCCCTTTGGCTTTAGCATAACTAAAATTTTGAGGCGCATTATCCGCTAATATTTTATCAAACACTTTTGAGCGAATGGCAGAATGTGGGCAAACGGATACACATTTATTGCACTGAATACATACTTGGCTATCCCATATGGGAACTTCTAAAGCTATATTTCTTTTTTCATATTGAGTAGTGCCAAGCGGCCAGGTTCCATCATCAGGCATTTGTGATACCGATATATCGTCACCTCTATAAGCTGTGATTTTGCCTATAACATCCGAAATAAATTCATCAAAATTTCCTTTAAGAACCGGTTCAAGTTCAATTTGACTAGATACTTTTAATGGAACCGTCACTTCAAAAAGATTTTCTAAAGCGTTATCAACGGCTTGACAATTCATATCAACTATTTGTTTGCCTTTTTTACCATAAGTCTTTTCGATAGATTTTTTTATTTTTTCTATAAATTCTTCTTTTGGTAAAATACCGCTAATCGTAAAAAAACAAGTTTGCATGACAGTATTGATTCTTGCACCAATATTTGAATTTTTTGCTACACGATAACCATCTATCGCATAAAATTTTAATTTTTTATTAATGATATGCTCTTGTGTAATTTTGGGGAGTCGCTCCCAAATTTCATCTTTGGCATATTGGGTATTGAGCAAAAATACACCACCATCTTTCATGATATCCAATAAATCCAATTTTTCTAAAAATACCTCCTGATGAACAGCAACAAAATCAGCTTTTTGGATAAGATATGTTGATTTGATAGGTTTATTACCAAACCGAAGATGTGAAGTTGTCATAGAACCGGATTTTTTAGAGTCATAAACAAAATATCCTTGCGCATAGTTATCTGTTTCACTTCCAATGATTTTGATACTATTTTTATTTGCTCCAACCGTTCCATCACTTCCAAGTCCATAAAAAATAGCTTCAAACTGTCCTTTATTTTCAATGATAAGATTTTTATCATACGCCAAACTTGTATGGGTAACATCATCATCAATACCGATTGTAAAGTGATTTTTAGGTAAATCTTTTGCTAGTTCATCAAAAATAGTTTTTATCATAGATGGTGTAAACTCTTTTGAAGATATTCCATATCTTCCGCCAACCACTTTTGGCATAGAAAATGGAAGATTATTTTGTGATTCAAATAATGCAGTAACAACATCATTATATAGTGGTTCACCAATACTTCCGGGCTCTTTTGTCCTATCCAAAACAGCAATTGATTGAACAGTTTTGGGTAAAGCTTTTATAAATGCTTCAATACAAAATGGAAGTGTAAGTCGTACTTTTACCATCCCTACCTTTTCACCTTGGTTGTTTAGATGTTCTACTGTTTCGTGAACAGCTTCAGCCCCGCTACCCATTATGACTATAACTTTTATAGCATCATCTGCGCCGACATAGTCAAAAAGTTTATATACACGATTGGTTAGCATAGCAAATTTATCCATTTGCTCTTGAAGAATGCGCGGCAGCTCTTTATAATACTTATTAACTGTTTCTCTCCCCTGAAAATATACATCAGGATTTTGACTTGTCCCTCGAATAACCGGTCTATCTGGTGTCATTGCTTTATTTTTACATCTATTTACCAACTCATTATTTATCATATTTTTAAAGTCGCTATCATCTAGTGCCTCAATTTTAGCAATCTCATGAGATGTTCTAAATCCATCAAAAAAGTGCAAAAACGGAACTCTAGAATTTAATGTAGCAGCCTGAGAGATAAGTGCAAAATCATGTGCTTCTTGAACACTGTTTGAGGCAAGTAGCGCAAACCCTGTTTGCCGCACACCCATAACATCTTGATGGTCACCAAATATAGATAATCCTTGAGCAGCCAAACTGCGTGCCGCTACATGAAAAACTGTAGGGGTAAGTTCTCCGGCAATTTTATACATATTTGGTATCATCAAAAGAAGACCTTGAGAGGCGGTAAAGGTCGTAGTCAATGCTCCTGCTTGTAGTGCCCCATGAACGGCACCGCTTGCACCTCCCTCGCTTTGCATCTCATAAATGGTAGGAATAGCTCCGAAAATATTTTTCTCTTTTTTAGAACTATAATAATCACTAAGCTCACCCATTGGCGAGGATGGCGTAATGGGATATATTGATATAACCTCATTTATTTTATATGCAACTAGAGCAACCGCTTCATTTCCGTCAACTGTTATATATCCTTTTGACATTATTATCTCCTTAGGATGTTTTGCCATTTCTTAAGGCCATTTGTGCTGCCATAATTATAGGGTATGTCGTTGGTGCCGATGTCAAAAGTGGCTGTGTCGCAACCTGAAGCGAAATAATTGAGTATAAAGTGAGTTCAGATTCGATTGCAAGCCCGATAATATTTATAATCTCTCCGGCCTCTTTGCTTCCTACAACTTGACCACCTATGATTCTTCCACTCTCACGCATAGCTATTAATTTTACAGATTGTTTAGAAGCATCAGGAATTGTTCCTGGATGTCTGTTTATGCCTTCAAAAAAACCTGACACATAATCTATTTTTTCATTTTTTGCCCTTTGTTCTGTAACACCTGCACTAGCAAATGCCCTATCGCCTATCATAGTTGAAAAAATTGCAATAGTTCCATTAAACCCTTTTAAGTGTTTGATGGAATAAAGCGAACTGCCTGCTACTCTCGCTTCTGCAGCTGAAGTCGAAGCCAACATAACTTTTGATGGGTCTCTTGTGATAAAGTCTCTCCTGCCGCTGCAATCTCCTACTGCAAAAATATCTTTATTTTTTGTTCTCATAAACTCATCAACCCAGATGCCGTTATATCTTGCAAGTTTCAATCCGGCCCGTGAAGCTAAAAGCGTATTTGGTTCATACCCTGTAGCCAAAAGAACAACATCTGCTGCTATGATCGTGCCATCACACAACTCTATCCCTGCAGCCAATCTATCTTTCTCTATAATGTGATTTGCATGTTGACCTAAAGCCAATTTAATGCCTTTATTTACCATTATCTCTTCAGCCTTAACTGCCATATCTTCATCAAATGAACCAGCCAGGATATGACCGCCGCCGACGATGGTAACATCTTTATCATTACTTGCAAGTTCGCAAGCTAGTTCAACGCCTATAAATCCGGTACCTATTATGATAATTTTTTTCTTATCCAAGAGGTGATCTTTGAGCTGTTCAACCTTGTGATATTCTTTATTTATAGTAAATACATTCTCTAAATTGAGAGCACTTTGAAAACTTTGATGAACAAATGGAATAGAGCCTGTGGCAAAAATAAGTTTATCAAATTTTATAGTATGGTTTGAAGCAACAGCTGTTTTTGTTTCAATGTTGACACTTTGAACCGTATCTGTTATTTTTTCTATCATATCAGCTATAGGACCGCCGCCGCAAACCATAGCATTTTTTTCAACCTCTCCTAAAGTTTTACCAAATACATACGGTATACCGCATGGCACTTGACTTTTTTCATATGATTTTATAACTGTAACTTTTTTATCAGGGTTGTATTGCACAGCAGTCATAGCAGCAACCATACCGGCTGGTCCCGCACCTATTATCAATATATCCGTCATTAAAGTATTCATCTTGGTCTCCTCCTATAATTCATTTACCATATCAATCACCCAAAAAGGATAGATATTGGTGTTGGTTTTGTGTTAGTATTAAAGACGGTTGA